>NZ_FNGR01000012.1:0-209464 GCF_900103045.1 Ensifer sp. YR511 | reverse complement strand
GCTCACGGACCCACGCTTCATGCTTCGAGAGCTGCGTTTCCCGGCGGGCTCGCCGATACCCGCGCCAGCCACCCGTCTCGATGTATCGCTGTACCGTCGTGCGCGAGCATCCCAGCTCCGCCGCGATCCGCCGCGTGCCCCACCCCAGCTTCTTGAGCCGCAGCATCGCAGTCACCTCGTCCGGTTCGAGCATCGCTTCTCTCCGCGCCAATCTCGCGGAGATCTTCGTACCTGTCTCAACGTCCATTAGTCCCTCCTAAGGTCTGAAAGGGGGACCAGTTTTAGGTGTCGCTACCGGACCAGTTTTACATGTCGCCTGACACACCAAGCCTGTCAGAAGCAGCACCAATCCTGCAACGATTGCCGCGTTGCGGGTCCTATCTGCGTCAGCAAGGCGTGCCGCGCCGAAACCGTCTGCCCCGCTGATCCCAAGACGCAACAACGCAAATCCATATGCGAAAAAAATAATAGCAAGCACGAGGTCGATCGGCGGGTGCCAACTTGTCCAGGAGGCGAAGCGCCGATGCTGCACACGCAAATCATAATGCAACACGTGCCATAGGTCGTGTGCGGCGGGCGGATATCACAGCATTCGAAAAGTGTTGGGCATGGGCTGATCCCAGACCTGCGCACTGACGCCTCGGACGTTCAGATCATTGGAAGCGACGCAAACTCTCCACTAGACGACGTAAGTCGGCAGCACGCCGGCTTTCCCTCGCCTTGAACCCATTTGAACCCGAGAGCCCCCCATGGCGAGTCTATAGGTGGTTCCAAGGATTGACGACGGGGACTCCTGCCGCCTCAAAGGGGCTTGTATCGCGTGTCGCGATTGCAAATCCCTTGGAGGCTGCAATAGCCGCAATATATCCATCAGGTGTCGGGAATCCCTTCCCCCCTGCTCGCGCGGTGGCCGCAAGGTCGGCATAGTGCCGAGCCGCCGCAGTGTCGAATGACAACACGCGATCGTCGAACAGTTCGAGCAGGCCATCAAGCGTGTCGGCCAACGCTTTTTTGCGCCGGCCTTCCGTGAGCGCAGCGATGCCAAACAGCAGTTCCGCCAGCGTTACACTGGACAGATACAAGGTTTCGGCTACCTGGTCATTCAACCAATTGCGCACAGCCAAATCCGGGGCCGGCTTCATCGCCTCCGAGACGACATTCGTGTCCAGGACGATCATTCAAACCTCATTGGCTCTGACGGCGCTTTGTCTCGCATCTGGTCGAACACTTCAAAATCATCATTGGTCAAGCCAATCCGCCCGCTCAACTCAGCCAAGGCATCCCCGATGCGAATACGCTGTTCGGGCTTTACCGCACGTTCCAGAATCTCGCGGACTTCCGCCTCTGTGCTACGGCCGTGATTTGCCGCCCGCACGCGCAAAGCGCGGTGCACTTCATCAGGTACATTTCGTACTGTCAGGATAGCCATAGTCAGACCCTCGCAGGCGCCTTCAATGACTGCAATATAGTTCCGATGCAGTCATTCCGCAAGTTTACCGCGGTCGACTGTCAACGTGTATACGGCGATGCAGGGTGTGCGCGGAATTACCAACTCCCGCGTTCCCTCAATTCGATCCGGGCGGCCGCTTTCCGGGAAAGTCGAGGAGACGCCGAACTGCACGCGCAATCTCCTCGTAGACGTACACTGACGCTTTCGGGTTTTCACTTTCAATGTAGCTGAAGATCGCGTCTCGATCGTCAAGCGCATAGTGCGCCCAGACAAGACTCATCGGTCGCCAGCCGCGGCCTTGAAGCCTTCTCGGTCGGGAAGGGCGTCTACCGGCCATTCTGGCCGGGGCTGCCCAATACCCGCCAGCAAATGTTTGTTGGAGAAAACGTCAAACAGAAATCAGCTGGGAAATCACTCTTTCGGTTCCATTGCGTCGCGCAAACCGTCGCCAAGGAAATTGACGGCCAGCACGGTGCAGAGAATTAGCAGGCCGGGCGGTATAGCAAGCCATGGCGCAACACTGAGCCAGGGTGATGCACTGTTCAGCAAGTTTCCCCATGTGGGAACTGGTGGCTGAATGCCAAAGCCCAGAAACGAGAGCGCCGATTCAAGCATGATGGCGCTTCCAACGGCAAGCGTTGCCGCCACGGTGATCGGGCCGATGGCATTGGGCAAGATATGCCGGAACATCAGCCGTGCACCCCCTGCCCCAAGTGCGCGGGCGGCCTCTACGAATTCGCGTTCGCGCAACGCGAGGAACTGGCTGCGCACCAGTCGTGCAGTTCCCATCCAGATCAGCATGCCGACGATAGCCACAAGCAGAGGCGGGTTCGGGCGGAAAAGCCCTGAGAGCAGCAGGACAAGCGGCAGCGTCGGGATCGACAGCATCACATCCGTAAACCGCATTAGCAGCATATCGGACAAACCGCGATAGAAGCCCGATAGTGCACCAACCAGCGTGCCTGCGATGGTTGCGATAATCGCGCCAGCAAGGCCGACAGCAAGGGAAACCCGCCCTCCGTATATTAAGCGGGTCATGACATCGCGACCGAGTTCATCGGTTCCAAGCCAGTGCTCTGCAGTCATCGGGCCGGGTGAACCGATCAAGGTGAAATCCTGACCATCAAAACTGTAGGGCGACAGGAATGGCCCAATGACAATAACAATCGTCATCAACAACAGAAAGGCGAGACTGGCGACCGCCAGCCGATGTTTAAGAAAGCGCCTGACAACGCGGCGGCTGTAGCTCTGCGGCGGCGCCAAGTGAGCCAGTTGCATCGTTGCGTCAACCATAGCGAATCCTTGGGTCGAGAGCGGCATAGGTCACATCGGCGATGATATTGGCCACGACAATGCCGACAGACCCCATCATCATTAGGCCCATCAGCATGGGATAGTCGCGACCATCCATGCTTTCCATGAACAGACGTCCGATGCCCGGCCATGCAAACACCGTTTCGGTGATGACGGCGCCTGAAATGACGGTGGCGAAGTCCACCGCGATGACGGTGACGGCCGGGATCATCGCGTTGCGCAATGCGTGCAGGATGATGACGCCCCGCTCGGAACGCCCCTTCGCATAGGCGGTGCGGATGTAATCCTGGTTGAGCACGTCGATCATGCCGGAGCGGATGAACCGGCTCCAACTGGCGATGGTCGCAAGCGACAGCACGGTGGCCGGCATAATGATATGGGCGAGCCGATCGAGGAACGAGCCATCACCGATTGACTTGTAGCCGGCAGACGGGAGCCAGCCGAGTTGCACGGAGAAGAGAAGCTGAAGCAGCAGCGCCAACCAGAAGACCGGGGTGGAAATGCCGGCAAACGACAGCATCGTCAGCCCGCTGTCGAGCTTCGAGCCGCGCCGGGCAGCACTGATGATTCCAAGAGGGACGGCGAGCAACAGCGAAATCAGAAGGGCGAGACCGCCAAGTTCGAGGGTTGGCCCCAGCCGCAGGACAATTTCGGTCAGGACTGGACGTCCGGTGCGGATGGAGTAGCCCCAGTCGCCAACCAGCATCGATTTCAGCCACATGACGTATTGCACAGGCGCGGGCTTGTCGAGGCCGTAGGCGACCGCGATCTGTTGCAGCGCCTCTTTGCTGACAGCCGGATTCTCGGCGTACATGTCGAGCGGGCCGCCGGGGGCCAGATGCACGATAGCAAACAAAATCAGCGAAATGCCGAGGAGCAGCGGGATGGCGCCGAGCAGACGGCGTAAAATGTAACCGAAATTCATGCCGTCTCCTGGTCAAAAGGAACGAGGCGTCCGGCCATTGAGACCGGGCGCCTCCGTTCATGTTAGCCCATGTACCATTCGGCCGTATGCACGAAATTGGTCATGTTCGTCGGGTTCGGCACGAAGTTCTTGAGCGCCGCGGTCTTGGCAATCAAGGCGACGTTGGTGGTCAAGGGGATCGAAGGCAGGTCCTCGGCCAGAATTTTCTGGAATTCCGCCGCAGCCTGCTTGCGGGCGGCGGGGTCCAGCGTCGTTTCGAATTTCGACAGGGCCGCATCGAGAGCGGGGTTGGAATAGGACTGGCCGTTGTTGGCACCGCCGGTGCCCCAGAACACCGAGTAGACCGGATCGGCAGAGGTGATCCAGCGACCGTAGATCAGGTCGTAGCCACCCTTGTAGCGCGCTTCGCGATAGGCGACGCCGGTCTGGTTGTTGGCAACGGCTTCAATGCCAATCGCCTTGAGCTGGGCGATGATCACCTGTTGGGCCAGCTCGTCGTCCGCCCGGCCCGCCTGGACCATGAAGGCATAGGACAAGCGCTCGCCGTTCTTTTCGCGCACGCCGTCGGAGCCCGGAGCATAGCCCGCCTCGTCGAGGATCTTGTTGGCGGCTGCGACATTGTAGGCAATTTCCGGCGTGTTCGGATCATAGAATTCGAACACCGGCACCACCGGCGATTTGATCGGTTCCGGGAAGCCGCCCTGCGCCTTGCTTAGCACGGTGCGGTCGATAGCAGCCGCGATGGCCTTGCGAACATTGATGTCGGCCAGCGACGGGCGCTTGAAATTGAAATCGAGATGCTGCCAGGACAAGAGCGGCCCCTTGACCATTTCGATGCCGGAAATGCCCTCGACCTGCTTGGCCTGGCTGTAGGGTGTCGATACGACCAGGTTGACTTCGCCGGATTTCAGCTGGGTAATCAGCGTGTTGGTGTCCGGGATCATCTTGAAAATGATCTTGTCGAGATAAGGCAGCGCATCACCCTTCTCGCTCTTTGCCCAATAGTCATCGAAACGCTCGGTCACCACGTATTGGCCGCGCACGAACTCCGTCACCTTGAACGGGCCGGTGCCCACAGGAGTTTCGTTGTAGGAGGACGTGTTGAGATCGGTGCCTTCCAGCAGGTGCTTGGGGAAGATGCCGAAGGTGAAGAGAGTGGAGGCAAAGGTCGGCAGTATGGAGTTGTAGTGAACCACGACGGTCAGGTCGTCCGGGGTTTCGATGCTGGCCACCTCGGCGGAACCGTCCTTGGATTCAGCTTTGAACGCCGGGTCCTTGACCGCTTCCCAGGTGTATTTCACGTCGGCTGACGTAAAGGGTTTGCCGTCGTGCCACTTCACACCGGGACGGAGCTTGTAGGTCACCGTCATCGTCTTGCCGTCGGCCGCCACGACAATGCCGCCATTCTCGATGGTCGGCACTTCGGTTGCGAGCACCGGCACATATTTCGCATGCTGATCCGGCGCGAGAAGTCCCTCGACGACGGCCGCCTGTGCATCCCCCAGAAAGCCGGTCGAGTACACGTTCATCGTGTCGATCTCGTAGGTCAGGCCCACCGTCAACGTACCGCCCTTCTGCTGCGCGAAGGCCGGAAACGCATGCATCGTGGCAAGGGTCGCAGTACCAGCAAGTATCGCCTGAAGTGCTGCGCGACGGGTCAGTTCAAATGTCATGGGATCGTCCTCTCTTTTGCCCTTGCGGGCGTTCCCTATTCGCCGGCTGTGTTGGATCGGCCGGTCGTTAAGTTTTCAGTAGCCCAGCGTGCGATCGACAATGTGTGGCAATTTTTCACCGCGTTCGAAGCGTCGGATGTTTTCGGCCATCTCCTTCACGGCAGCATCTGCATGCGTGGGAGCGGCGACGTGCGGCGAGAGCAGGACTTTCGGATGCCGCCACAGCGTGTCTTCAGCTGGCAGCGGCTCGATGCGGAAAACATCGAGAGCCGCGCCGCTGATATGTCCGCCGTCAAGGGCTCCGATCAGGTCCGCATCCACGACGTGGCCACCACGGGCACCGTTGATGAAGAACGCGCCCTTGGCCAACGCCGCCAGCACCTTTGCATCCACAATATCGGCGGTTTCGGCGGTCATCGGCAGGAGATTGACGAGAATATCGGCGCCGCTGACCGCATCCATGAGTTTGTCGCGGCCGGCGAAGCTCCGCGCTCCCTCGATCGCCCGGCCGGACCGGCTCCAGCTACGGGTCTTGAAGCCGAAACGAACGAAATGCCGGGCAACCTCGGAACCAAGTGCGCCCGCGCCCAGGATCGTCACCGTGCGCTCGCGGGCCAGTTTCTCCGCGCAGGGTGCCCATTCGCCCTTTGCCTGAAGATCCTTGTAGACCAACAAATTGCGATGCCATGCCAGCGCCTGCGCCAAAACCCATTCGCACATGCCCTCGGCAAGGCCATCATCGACCAGGCGAACGATCGGCAAATGCCCGGGCACTTCGCCGCTGGCCAGCAGGTGTTCGATCCCGGCATTGAGGCTTAACACCAGCTCAAGCCCCGGCACCGCAGCAATGACGCCCGGCAGGGGTCGTCCAACGACGATATAGGGCACAGGACCGTCGTCCGTCTTGGGTTGTTCGGTCGTGACGACGTGGCTCGGAAGCTCTTTCCGAAACAGGGTTGCCATGTGCTCAGGGTTGCCGCGAGAGGCGATAAATATCCGTTTCATGGGCCACAGCATGGTGCGTCATGAAGGCATCGTGCAATGCCCGAAAAAATCCACTTTGACCGCATTTTAACTCATGCATGAGTCTGGGCGACAATGGGCAAAAAAATACCCCGAATTGCCAATTTCCTGAGCAATTACGGGGTAGGCTGGCTAAAAATAGCCGGGGGATCGGCGCGAAAAATAAGGCTGATCTATTCTCTCAAGTTAAGTTCGTCCGCTCGAAGGCAGGCCACCGAGTGGCGATCACCGCGCGCCTCCAGAGCCGGCACGGCCCCAGCGCATTTTTCGATGGCGAAAGGACATCGGGTGCGAAACACGCAGCCGGAGGGTGGGTTGATCGGACTGGGCAAGTCACCTTTCAGCGTGATGCGGCTTCGGCGCACGCGCGGATCCGGCACCGGCGCCGCATCCAGCAACGCACGCGTATAGGGGTGGAGGGGTTTAGCATAGAGATCTGCGGCCGTCGCAGTTTCCATGATCTTGCCGAGGTACATGACGATGACGCGATCGCAGAGAAACTCGATAACGGACAGATCGTGGCCGATAAACAGGATCGACAGCCCAAGCTCTTGCCTCAGATCCTGCAGCAGGTTGATGATCTGCGCCTGGATCGAAACGTCAAGCGCGGAAACCGGTTCATCGGCGACGATGAATTGCGGATTGACGGCAAGCGCGCGCGCAATGCCGATACGCTGACGTTGCCCTCCGGAAAACTCATGCGGAAACCGTGCTGCCGCCGAACGAGGCAAGCCGACTTTTTCCAGCAGGTCGCCGACCCGGTCCGGACGCTCCTTCCGGGTGCCGATGTTGTGGAGCAGAAGCGCCTCGCCAATGATCTGGCCCACGCTCATGCGCGGATTGAGACTGGCATAGGGGTCCTGGAAAATGATCTGCATCTGACTGCGCAGCGCTTTGAGCTGTGCGGGCGCAAGACCCGTCACGTTGCCACCATCGAAGCTGACAGAACCGCCGGTCGGCTCGACCAGTCGCAGGATCGAACGGCCGAGCGTTGACTTTCCGGAGCCAGACTCTCCGACCAGCCCGACAACCTCTCCTTTCGCGACCTCGAAGCTGACGCCATCGACGGCGCGGATGACGACGCCCGGTTTGAACATTGACTTGCCGATCTCGAAATGCACTTTCAGATCGGAAACCTGGAGCAGGGCTTCAGCCATTCATTTCGCTCCATCTCAGACAGCGCGCGCCGTGATCCGGGCTCACCATGAAAACCGGAGGGACCGCGGCTCGGCACGCATCGAGCGCCCAGTGACAGCGCGGATTGAAATCGCAGCCGGTTGGTGGATTGCGCGGGTCGACGACACTGCCGGGAATGGCTTTCAAGCGGGCAACCTGCCCTGCCGCGCGTGCCGCGTGATCGACCTGCGGCATGCTGGCCAGCAGGCCTTTGGTGTAAGGGTGGCTCGGCCGGTCGAACAATTCGTTGACGTCGGCGCTTTCGACAATGCGTCCGCCATACATGACAGCGACGCGATCGGCGATTTCGGCGACGACGCCCAGATTGTGGGTGATGAACAGGATACCCATGCCAATCTCTCGCTGCAGGCGGCGCATCAGCTCCAGAATCTGCAGTTGAACGGTGACATCCAGCGCCGTGGTGGGCTCGTCCGCAATCAGCAGCGCCGGATTGCAAGCTAGCGCCATCGCGATCATCACACGCTGGCGCATGCCACCGGACATCTGGTGCGGATAGATGTCGGCGCGTCGCGCCGGTTCGGGAATTTCCACCAGCATCAGCATCTCTATCGCCCGCTTCCATGCCTGCGAACGGGTCAGTCCTTGATGCAGTAGCGCCGCCTCAGCGACCTGCGTTCCGACTTTTTGGGTGGGGTTGAGGCTGGTCATCGGCTCCTGAAAGATCATCGAAATTTCGTTGCCGCGAACGCCCCGCATGGTTTTTTCCGGCAGTTGGGCCAGATCGCGCACCACGCCGTCGCGCCCGCGGAACAGGATTTCGCCAGACGCGATGCCGCCGATCGCAGGCGGGATCAGCCGCATGACAGAGAGGCTGGTCACGGATTTTCCCGACCCGCTTTCGCCCACGACGGCAACGGTCTGCCCCTGCTCAATCTTCAGGTCGACGCCCTTGACCGCCTGCACGATGCCGCTCTCCGTGCGAAATTCGGTGACGAGGTTGCGTATCTCCAGCAGGGGTTCAGCCATCAGTTCAATTGCCCCGCGCGTTGCATCTCTTCAGCGATCCACGCAAGCGGCACATGGCCGTAGCTCAGCAGCGCATCATGAAAGCCAATCGTATCCCCTTTCCATCGGCCGCGCAGCGTTTTGATGCCTTCGACGCCGATCCAGTACATCAGCCGCGAGCCAGGCAGCATGGAATTACGAACCACCTCGCCCTCGACACGAGCCGGTGCGAAGCCCGCCTTGTCGCGGTAGAAGGCCATGGCCTCCGCCATGCTCCAGTCCCCGAGATGCAATTTGACATCGACAAGGACGCTCGCCGCGTTTCTGCGCTCGTACTGCTTGAGGAGCAAGATTTCGGCCGGTTCATAAAAGTCCGGCGCTTCCATCAAAAGGTCTTCAACGTAGCATGCCCATCCTTCAATCAGCGTACCGGAACCGAGAAACGCAAGCCCCAGAGCGCAATCGGTACCGGCAATGCGTGCGAGGTGCGACTGGGCGGAGCGGGCGCGGGTGTTCTGCGTGTGGTGGCCGACGCTGCCATGATGCACGGAGTGGATCGTCTTGACCATGGCCGTGTTGCTTCCGCGCAGAAAGGTGTCGAAATCGTCACCTGGGGGCGTCACCCAATAGACGCTGCCCTGACCGGGGTTGAGGCCGGGCGGAGATCTGTAGAATAGGAAATAGAGGGACTGATTGATCTTGCGGAAGCACGGCGCCATCCAACGGTACTCGAGCCCATACTCCTGTGCCGGCGTCACCAGCGCTGCGCCATCTTTTCGCGCGGCGGCGTCGTGGTGCCGATAGCTTTCGATTACGGCTTCAGCGTCGGCTGGATGATCGTCGGACAGGCCGGCAATCAATTCCTGCCAGCTTTTTTCCGGATCGATGGACTTTGCCATTTCAACCAGTTCGTCGCCGATTCGATCGAAGGCCTCTTCGGCCCTTTTCACCGCTTCGCGCGGACCGAAATCGAGGCCATGGACCGTATTCATCAAAAGCGACAGATAGTCTCCGCCGCAAGCCGGATCGTCATCGACAATATCCGTGAGGCCAGATGCGAAGGTGTCGAACGCTGCTGCTGCGGTATCAGCGGGCGCGGCCCATTGTGCGGAGAATTCGTCGTGCAGTCGAATCTCAATACGCAGGAATTCCGCCATCGCGCGCGCCTCGCGCCGGGCGCGCGCCGTCCACCCAAATGGAGCAGTTTTTCCCTTCAGCCGTTCCAGGGCTGACGTCAGGAATGCCGGCAGAGAATTGAGGCGGGCAATCAGTCCATCCTGCCGGACCGGCGCCGACTGGGGAAGTAGCAGGGAAACAATCGCGAAAGCTGCCTCGCCGGAAAACCAGGCCGGATTGGAAAAACGTGGACGAGATGTCGCGGCTGCCTTCTGCAAGGCGAGCTCCGCCAGGATCATTCTGCGGTCCAGACGATCGCCCAAGGCCTCAGGTTCGGCCGTGTCGGCAAGCCGGCGCTCAAGAGAGGCGATACCCGCCAATTCCTCAGTCAGCGTTTCCGGCCCACAGGGCGGCATACGGTCGTCATGGTTCCTATTGCCCATGAACGTCGCATCCACAGGGTGATAGGTCCAGTGGTGCCTAAGGAAGGCGTCGACCACCGACGGATCGTAACGACACTGCGTCATGCGCCGTTACCCGGCAGATTAACCCAGCGGCGTTCAAAGTGGGCCTGAATGATCGCGTCCACGATTTCCTGGCTCTTGGCGCCATCATAGAATGTGCATTCCTGAGGCCGATCTTCGAGGATTTCATCGACGAAGAAGCGCACGAGGTTGCGATAGTAAAGCTCGGGCCACGGCATACTGAGCGTGGTGCCGGGCGGTAGGGCCGAGGCGCCGACATCGTAGGGAATGAACTCGACGGCTTCTGCCTTAGCCAACTTCAGCGTCTCCGCCGTGCCGAACTCGGAGATCAACCGGGCGACGGCCGCCCCTTTGGAACCATAGACGCGAAGTTCCACGCCGGGATAATTGCCGACCGCGACATAGCTCGTCTGCAACAGACCCTGCGCACCGCTCGCATATTCGACAAGTGCGACAGCACCGTCTTCAACCTTGATCTTCTGCAGCCCCTCTTCTCCCCGTACGATACGTTCGGGAATGAAATTCTTCATGGTGGAGGCCACTGAGGCGAACTCGCCTCCCAACCAACGCATCAGATCGATAAGATGGGAACCGTATCCGACAATAGAGGCCGGAATGAGCGAGTTGCGATCGATACCCGGCGTGATCTGACGCAGTGGCTCGTGCGGATCCAGCCATTGGCTGTTCTGCTCGAAACCGTGGATATGAAAAATCTCGCCCAGCGTGCCGTCGTCGATCCATGCCTTGATCTGGCGGATCGCCGGCGAATAGCGGAAGGTAAAGCCGAGCTTGGTGCGCACACCAGCCGCATCGGCCTTGGCAGCAGCCTCGAACGCTGGAGCAGCAAGCGTATGGAGCGGCTTTTCCGAGAGCACATGCTTGCCGCCTGCGATGGCAGCGAGGCTCAGCGGCAGATGCGTATGCGTCGGTGTGCAGACGTCCACCATCTGCACGTCCGGATCGGCGATGAGCTTTTCAGGGTCGGTATAGATTTTCCGCGCCCCGTATTTTTCGGCCATCGCCTTGGCGCGGTCGCCATCCACGTCGCAAACCGCGATCAGGTCGACGCGCTCATGCGCGTTGTAACCGGGGAGATGGGCCTTGTCGGCCCAGGTATGTGCGCCGATCAGTCCGACGCCGAGCTTGGTGGTCATGGGAGGGTCTTTCCGATTGAGGCAATATAAGCTTCGAGTTCATCGAAATTGTGGAAACCAAGGTCTCGCTTGCCGTCCTCGATCTCGTAGATCATCGAAAACAGTTTCTCATTCAGCCTTGTGTCGGCGCCCGTCTTCTTGCCGAAGTCGATGAGCTTGCCGCTGGACGAGCGGGTTTCCGAAGGGCGTTTGCGATAGACAATGTCCCACCAGATGCCCGAACCCTTCTTCTTGAAGTTGTGTGCGGGCTTGGTGTCCTGATCCTTCTTCAACAGCCAGATGGCATGATTGATGTTGGCCAGAAGCCTCTGGGTATCCGCGGCCGTCTTCACCCGATAGTTTGACGGATCGAAGAAATCGAAGGCCTGTACATCGATGCCGTTGGCATCGGCAATCTCCAGCGCTTCCTTGACGACTGCGCCGGCAATGCGCGCATAGCGCTCGACGCCGAGTGTGTCCCGGATTTTCGCGTCAGCAAGGGCGGAGAACACCACCTGCGAGGCATAGACTTCCTTGGCCCAGATCTGACCCCAGATGTGGGTTGAATATTGCACCTCGGTCAAAGCACTCAACGCTTTGCCAAGAGCCTTGAGGCGCGGTGTCATCTCGCCATTCAGCTCACCGAGCTGGATAGGGCCCTCATGCACGAATTCCACATAACCGGGATCGACCAGCGCGCCGCCATAGTTCGGGATCGATCCCATGACGATCCTCTCCCCGGGCAATCCCGCCTCGTTGAGCGCGGCGATCATGTCCGGCTCGTTGAAGCCGTTCTGGAAGGAGACAACGCAGCTGTCGGCGTTGAGTAGAGGAATGATCTGCTTCAGCGCCTCAACAGCGTGCTGCGACTTGGTCGCAATCAACACTGTTCCGAGTTCGCCCGTCAGTTGGTCCGGCGTCGCAGCCTTGACGGGAACGGTCATCTCGCCGCGTACGCCGTCGATGAACAGGCCCTTCTCATCGAGTGCAGCAACATGTTCGACCCAACGATCGACCAGAAGCACCTCGTGCCCGGCCTTTGTCATATACGCTCCGGCAAGACCGCCGATGGCGCCGGATCCGAGAATGGTGATCTTCATGGATCAACCCTTTTCAATTACGGTTTGCGGAAACATTTCGAGGCTCTGTGGGCTGTTGGCATGGCTATAAAGCGCCTCCAGGAACAACGGCCACTGGTCCTTGCTGACCCGTTCGCGCACGCGGCGAACACTTTCGTTGCCGGCCCAATAGGATGCGATGAACGGTCCACGGAACGGGTGGGCCGCCATGCGCAGCCTTCCTTGAACCCAGGCTTCCTGCCCCATGGCGGTACTACGCAGATACCCCGCCACGTACTCACGCGGCAGCCCCTCGACCATCAGCATCCAGGCTGCACTCGTCTGGGCGGCGGAGCGGACGCGACGAAGCTCCATATGAATTTCGTCATCCTCGTCCTCGATGAAATCGATGAGGTGGATACCCTGATCGCCGATGCCTTCCTGCACGCAGCCGGTGATCGCATCGGTTGTGATCAGCAGCGCATCGGCCGGCGCTTTGCCGGCATCGAACGCTGCCTTGGTGGACAGCAATTGGGTCGAATGGCCCGGATAGACCTCATGGCAGACAAGATGCTTGAGGGCGGCCCGCGTGAAGCTCAAATCGAAATTGAGATCCATCTTCCCTTCGTTGAAAGAACAACGCGCCGTGTAGAACATGCCGCGCACGGGATTGAGCACCATGTCGTAGTCCCCAGTGTCGAAGACCAGGCTATCGGTTCGCGCTTTCGCTTCGGCCATCAGATCCCGAAACACCGTTTCGATCTGATCTGTCGGTACGGCGCGCGCCTCCTCCCAACTCTGGACCCGTTCAGCCAGCGAACCCCGGACGAATCCCGCCTTGCGCAGCAGCGCATCGGCCCTGGCACGGGCATCCTCGATCAACGCCGCGTCCTCGCGTCCGGCGGGCGCGCCGACCAGATCGGTAACCTTTTCCTCGAAGGATGGGCTCGCGCCTGACAGCATCTTTACGGCAACCCGCACCGACTTGAGCATGCCCTGCAGAAAGACCCTGCGTGGTCCAGCGGGCAAGGCGGCGACCTCCGGGTCGAGCCGGGCGAGGTCGGCGCGAATGGCTTCGCGGTCATCGTAGTGTCGGGCGTCAACTAGGCCATCGCCCAGATAGATAGGAACAAGGCCGTCGCCGCCGAGCAGGCTGCCCTGAGCGGGCATGCTGCGTTCAAGCGCATCGATACCCATCGTGATCGCGGTCAGCTCTCTGCCGATTTCAAAAGAATTCATTTGTATCTCGATCTCAGTCACAGCCGCCGCGGCCGGGAATATCAGTGTTCAAAGATGGCGTCGGGGTTCTTGAAGGACTTGAACTCCAGGGCGTTGCCAGCCGGGTCCTTCAGAAAGAATGTTCCCTGCTCGCCCGGTTCGTCCTGGAAGCGCACTTTAGGCTCCATGACAAAGGGGTAGCCGTCCGTGCGTAAACGCGCGATCAGACCATTCCAGGTGTTCCAGGGAAGCACCGCGCCAAAATGATGCAACGGCACCATGTCATTGCCGACCTTGGACGTTGCCGTCGACTTGGGATCTCTGTTGAGATGCGCTGAAATCTGGTGCCCGAAAAAATCGAAATCGATCCAGTTTTCAGCTTCGCGGCCGACCTTGCAGCCAATGATTTCGCCGTAAAAGCGACGGGCGGCTTCCTTGTCGTCGATGGCGAATGCCATATGGAAAGGGATCATGCTGAACACCTTTTCGGTGATTGGCCTATGGGGTAGCCGATGCTCTTGCGGGCGGCTCTGGCAGAAAAGCTATCTTCTTGACCGGAGTCCGCAAGGCGCATAAAGATCGCAATTCCATGACTTGAAGGAATGTAAAATCGTGCGTGGCCGCCTTTTGCCTTCACTCAACGCTATAAGAACGTTTGAAGCCGTCGCCCGACACAATAGCTTCACCCGCGCCGCGGAGGAGTTGAACGTCACCCAGAGCGCCGCCAGCCGGCTCGTTCGCAGTCTTGAAGAATATCTGCAGGTGGCGCTGTTCACGCGCCAAAGCCGCCGGATCGAACTGACTGATCAGGGGCGCTTCTACAATACACTGCTGCGCGACGCGCTCGATCTGATCGAGGCGGGCACTGTCGAGCTGATCTCGTCGAAGGAGGGCAAGGGGACCCTGTCGATCGGCATGTTGCCGACCTTCGGCACCCGTTGGCTGTTGCCACGCCTACCTACCTTCCAGGAACAGCATCCAGAGATAGACCTGAACATCGTCTCCAGTGATGGCGAACTGGATTTCACAAAGGAGCGGATCGATGTCGCTATCCGCTTCGGCCACGGCAATTGGACGGATGCAATTATCGATCCTTTGATGAGCGAGGAGATACAGGTCGTCTGCAGTCCCAAGCTCATGGCGGGCAAACATCCTATCACCAGCTATGAGGCACTGCGCTTTCATCGCCTGATCCGTCACTCGACGCGACCCAACAGCTGGGAGCACTGGTTTCGCTCGGTCGGCGCACATCGCGACGACCTGCAGTGGGGGCCAAGCATCGAGCATTTCTTCATGATCATCCAGGCAGCTATCGCGGGTCTCGGCGTCGCTCTCTTGCCAACCTTTTTGATCGAAGAGGATATTCGCGCCGGCAACCTGATTGCGCCATTCAGTGACCGAATTTCTGGACCAGGAGCCTACTATCTCGTCACGTCCGCAGCCAAGAGCGAACTCCCGCGCGTTAAAACGTTCCGAAGCTGGTTGCTGAGCCAACTGGCATAGATTCCGCTGCCAGCCTGACATTCTCGTGGGAAACAGACGACGTAGGAGTTTCGCAAAGTCGGGAGGGCCGGACGTTGGGTGCATCACCAATGGCCGGACGAGCCGAAGGCGAGAATCGTTTCGATACGGGTTGAAGACGAACCACCTGTCTTCGTGGGGGACGATGGCGAGGCGGAGCAAGCTGGTGTTGCCCGCAATAACATTCTCGCTGACCGCATGCTCCGTGAAATGCTCGGGTGCGATGATCTGAACCCTGCCAGCCTTCACGTCGGCCTCACCGACGATGCCCCGGACGCTGCCGTAATGGTCGACGTGCGAGTGGCTGTAGACAACCGTGACGATCGGCTTTTCACCCAGATTGGCAGACACGAGCTCACCGATGCGGCGACCGTTCGTGTTGGTGACGAAAGCCGTGTCTGAGGTGCAATTCGTCAATATCTTTGCAGCTGCGCCGAGCGTCGTTCCGGATTTAATGAGCGGCAGCGATCTGTTTTCCGACCGGGAACTTTCTTGCATTGCTCCCGGTTCCCCTAGCTCCGGCATTCTGCCCGTTGACCGTCAACCGGCAAGAAGAAGCGCTTTCGCTCGCAGGGGGTCAGGTCGCGCAGTACGATGCTGTGGGCAAAAGCGATGAGCTCCCCGCGGCCATCCGGACTGAAGGTCCCGTACTCGACCGCATCGCCATCGGTTTCAAGTCTCGTAGTCTCGCGGCTGCTCGCCACATCCCAAATGCGGGCGATGGTATCCCCGGTCATGACGCGCTTTCCATCCGGGCTGAATACAGCAAACGCCGGTCGGTGTTGGTGTCGTAAGTAGTCGCCAGGACACCATCGATGTCCCACAGTCGGACTGTACCGTCGTACGAGGCCGTAAGGAGACCACTACCGTCGGGACGGAAAGCCACGTGTGTGACTGGCCCACGATGTCCTCTGATAGTCGCGAATTCATCGCCATCCGCGGCTTGGAAAGCAGACAGCTTGAGACCACCGGTTTCCTGCCCCAGCGCGCGACGCATATTGCCGGATATGCCATCCCAAAGACGCGCCGTGCCATCGAGGGAGACCGTCGCAATATAGCGGCCGTCATGGCTGAAGGTGCCACCATGAATATCGCTGGTGTGACCGAGGAGTGACGCAATCAGGGTTCCGCTCGGCACATCCCAAAGGCGGGACGCCATGGTCCATGTTATTGTGCCCCATGAGGCTGCCAGGATCTTGCTGCCATCGGGACTGAATACGACCTCATCGGGCCAAAACTGGTTGTCCAGGCTTCTGATTAACTGACGGTTCTCAATCCTCCAGATGCGAACAGAACGTTCATGCCCGTTGCCGGCCGCGACACTCAGACCATCAGGGCTGAACGCAGCCGACGTTGTCCCGAAGCTCTCAGCGATTTCAGTTCTTCCGCCGGTCTTTGTATCCCAGATAGTCAAAGCTCCTTGATCCGATCCGGTGAGCACCCGCGTGCCGGCAGGGCTGAACATCGCGGTGTGAACGTGGCCAGGCTGGGGAAGGACGAAGATCTGTTTGCCCGCCGCAACGTCCCAGATTCTCGCCGTGCCGTCGCGGCTGGCCGTCACGACACGACTACCGTCCGGATTGAAGGAAGTGCTTTCGACCGCGCCCTGGTGGCCCCTCAAGACGGCCATTTCCGTCCCGTTTGCAACGTTCCAGATGCGCGCGGTCCGGTCGTAAGAAGACGTTACGATACGGTCTCCGCCTGCATTGAAAGCGGCATATGTCACGCCAGCATCATGGCGGAATATCATGGTCGGATGGTGCTGGAACAGCGCCTGGTAAAGGGCAAATTCCGCTTCTTTCACATAGGGCCGTTCCGGGGCAGCAACGTCCTTCGGTAACGCCTCCAGCGCCAACAGAATGGCGGCTTCGGTGTCGCCGGTCATAGCGGTCTGCTGAGAAAGAAGCGAGAGGGAAAGGGATTGATTGCGGAGCGCCTGGTTACGCGCCTCAATGGCCTTCCGCTCCGCTGCACGGGCTTGGTCTGCATTGACTTGCGCCACCATAGCCTGTCGTCTCGCCTCGTGTTGCCCATGGAATCCGGCGATCGCACCAGCACCGGCGATGACGCCCAAACTTATCGCGATGATGGCTGCGTAACGCGTGCGCCGCGCAAGGCGTATCGCGGCCTCGGCCGCCAAGCTTCGGCGTTCAGCCTCACTTTCCAAACGCTCTCGCTTCGTGGTCTCTTCCACCTCTATGCGCATGCGCTCAACTTGACGCTCTTTCGCCAGCCTGGTCTGGTGCATCTGCAACGAGGCTTCGACGTAGGCGACGATCTCGTCTTCGACCTCGTCACGTCTCGACAGAAGTTCTTCGCCCTCTGCTAACCGCTTGCCGGGGGGCAGCAGAAGGTCTGGGTTCTTGTTGTCAAAAAGCCATAGGCGAGCATCCGCCTGCACGCGCGCACGTGTCTCGAGGAAATTCCGGTTCGCATACGCAATGTCCCGCGCTCGCGGCCAGCGAGTGAGAAGCGCTTCATGTGTTACGCGCACAACTGCATCGCCCGCAGGATTTTCGTCGCTGGCCAGGAGCCGGGCGGCCATCATGGCGTTGACGAGAACGATTTGCGCCGGCCGGCCGCTCCATTGCAAGAGCGAGGCAGGACGCGCCGTGATCGCCTCTTCGTCGAGGCGTACTGTAGTCAGAGCGGTGAGCACGGCAGGCAAGGCATCCTGTACGTCAGGGGGAAGCGACCCGACTACCTCGTCGGCGCGACGTGCAATCGCGCCTTCAAGGCCGCCAAACGCTCTATACGCCGCGAATGTGAGCAGACGGCGCTCTCGGCCTGCCTGGAAGAGCGCTTCCAGCATGAATTCGAGAAGGGGCAATGATCTGGCATCTGCAACCGCTGCCTCCTGCAGCACGTCCTCGAGCCGCCCCTGATCTGCGTCCTCCTCAAAACGCAAACCGGCTGCGCGTGCCGGCTCGCGGATGATCTGAGCGATTTCCGGGCCAGTCGGGGGCAACAGTTCATAGCTGCTGAGCCCATCCTTCAGCGTCCAGAAACCGGGAACCTCGCTGCAGCGGTGAAAAAAATCAGACCGGATCGTGCCAATCACCCAAACGAACCCGCTTCCTGCAAACGTCGCGAGCGCTCGCACTAGTTCCGTGTGGGACATCGGCTCCACCTCAGTCGTGAACAACTCCTCCATTTGATCTAAAGCGACCACCAACCGCGCCTGCGCACTGGCGTGCGCAGGCATAGTAGCTTTGGCAAGTGCGGCGCGGATCATCCCAAGGGCGCGCTCGGGTGCGCTACGAAGGTACTGCGTCAAATCCGTCACCGTTGTCTCTTGCGCCAATTCCGGCAACGCATCTTCACGAAGCAATGCGGCGGCCAATGACGCGATCGCGTCGGTTCCTTCTGACGGCCGGAACAGGCAACGCCGCCACAGAGCGATGCCCGCCACCGCGCCAGGTCGTGTGATCGTAGGGAGTAGCCCCGCACGCAGGAGAGAGGATTTGCCTGACCCGCTCATTCCATAGATCAGCAAGAAAGACTTGCCGTTCGCCGCTAGCTGTTCCAGCCGGTCGATGCAGAGGCAGATAGCGTGTGTACGGCCGAAGAAGAGATCGGCGTGTTCGAACTCAAAGGCGTCAAGGCCACGGAAGGGTGAATTGATACGCTCCTCCGACACAAGAGGCACACGATAAGCACGCACAGGCCGAGCGATGTTCTTCACCTTGTGCTCACCAAGGTCCACAAAATCCAGGGCGACCCGATCGCGAACCTGGGCATGGATCGCCTCGGAGACGCATATCCCGCCGGCCGGTGCAAGCGCCTCCAAGCGTGCAGCGACGTTTACTCCGTCGCCCAGAAGATTGTCGCCGTCCGCCACCACGTCACCGAGGTTGATGCCGATACGAAATCGCATACGGCTCGGCTCGGGCAGGTTGGTGTTCCGGGTGTCGATCTCCAGTTGGATTTCGGTGGCACAGCGCACTGCCTCGACAGGGCTCGCAAACTCCGCAAGAACACTGTCGCCAGCGCTGCCAAAGACGCGGCCTTCATGACGTGCGATCAGGCCATCAATGATCTCACGATAAGCCTTCAAGGTGGCAAGAGTAAGCTCTTCGTTCTGGCCGGTCAGCCGACTATAACCAGCCACGTCGGCCACTACGATAGCAGCTAATCTTCGCCGAAGGTCCATGGCTGGTGCCTGCTCTCCGCCAAATATCTTGTCACATTTTACGGCTGTGTAGGGAGAGTGTCCAAACAAAGCCTCAGGACCACGCCTCCCGGATCAGCCTTCGAGTCTTGCGGCGACATACATGCCGACGCAATAGCAGTAATAAGGGCCGGTCGCGGTTGCGACCGGCCCTCGATCAACGAACTCTGCGCTCGGCGCTCAATCGCGGCGACCTTGAATTCTGCCATTGCCTCGGCAACCGGCGCTTCGTAGATAGTTGTGCGGTTGAACCAAACCGTCATATGCTCGCCCGCCGCCAACCTCGGTTTCAGGCCAAATCTTCTGAGGCGATGTGCGCCACTTCGGTGATCTTCAACAGCGGAATTTGCGCAACCTCATTCGCCTCCTGCACTCGCTCGGCTGAGGGCGCCTCAAAGAGGCAGAAGGACTTTTCCTCCGACGGCACGAACGTCGAGCGCAGATAGCGCACGGGCTTTCCCTGCTGTGTCATCTCGGCGGTCACCGCCTTTGCGCGCCCAGCGGCGGCCATGAGCTGCTCTGGTGTGATGCCCGGCAAGTGTCGCTCGACCATATATTGTGGCATGATGAGGCTCCCTTTCAGCTTCAGCGAAGGCGTTGTCAAACCCTCGTCAATATGCGCATCCTCTAAATAATAGCGCGCTCCGCTGGTGAACGGTATGAGTATCTACTTCGCCGCTGTATTCACGGACCTGGTTCGACACTCCGCCGTGTGGAATAAGGTATCTCGCGACACCGTCACCCACGTCATCACCGAGTATCGGTATCTATCGCGCTCTCTCGCGGGCCAGTATGGCCGCCGACACGAGAACTTCACCGGTGACGGTCATCTCTATCTGTTTGAGTCTGCGGATGTGGCCGTCCATTTCGCGTTGAAGCTCATCGCCTACTGGAAGCAGCGCCGCCGCTCACTGTTCTCTGTCCCGGGTGCGCAAGATCTGCCGGTCAGAGTTGGCTGTCATTTCGGCGAATGCTCCCAGATGGAAGAAGAAGATGCCTGGGTAGGACGGGCGATCAACCTCGCCAAACGTGTGGAATCCAGCGCAGAGCCGGATTCGCTTTTCGTCACACAGACGATCCTCGAACTCATCGACCTGCCCACCTACGAGTTCAGCGAGGCTGGGTTCTTTGAGTTGAGAGGGGATTTTCTTCCGGCAAGACTGCTCTATCGGCTGTCATCAGTAGACAGGGCGGCGCTTGCAGCGCGGCCCGAAGACAGGCTGACGGCTGAGGACTGGTTTCTGAAAGGGGTCAGTCTTTCGGATCCACAGGGCAGCGTTTCGCAAGAGGAACTGCGATGCTACCAAGAAGCCCTTCGGCTTCGTAGCAACTATCCGGAACCTCACAACAATCTGGGTATCCTCTTCAAGGCGAACGGAGATCCAAACGCGGCCATCCAGCACTATCACGAGGCGCTTCGCCTTTGGTCGCAGTACCCCGAGGCACACTACAATCTAGCCATTCTCCTTGAAACCATGGGAAACCGAGCCGAGGCTGCGAACCATTACCGTCAGGCGATCAAACTTCGTCCCGACTATGTGGATGCATTGCTGCGGTATGCCGGCCTCCTCGATATCGCTGGTGACAGGTTTGGAGCCGAACAACACTACAATGAATCCATCCGCCTTCGACCTGGCTTTGCCGAGGCGCACAACAATTACGGTATCTTTCTGGAGAAACACGGAGACGCGTCGGGCGCGGAGCGCCACTACGCTCAAGCTCTCAATTTACGTCCTGACTACGCCGAAGCGCATTACAACTACGCGATGCTGCTTGAACGCGAAGACGGGGCCAAGGCCAAGGAGCATTACCGCGCCGCTATTCGTGCGTGTCCGGACTATGCCGAGGCACACAACAATCTGGCAGTTCTGCTGCACGAAAACGGCGAACTTGCTGCTGCGGAGCAACATTACCTGACTGCCCTCCGCCTCCGCCCGGACGATCCGGAAGCAAACTACAATCTCGGCTTGCTGGCGCAGCTCAAGGGCGACTTGGAGCTCGCCGACCAGCTCTTTCGTCGCGCTAAGGAGTTGGGAACGCGGCATTGAGGGCGAGCAACTGGCCGCGCAAGGGGCCGCGTTTCATACGCAAACCGGTCACCAAAAAAAGCCGGGGCCTTCCGCTAGCCGCAGGCAAGCAGGGTGCAAGCGCCCCGCCGGACCACATCAGTCAACGACCCCGCACCCTTCCAAGATAGGGCCGCCGTTCCAGCTAAGTGGATTTATGGGATTGCCTCAGGCGAAGCAGGTCCTTGCGGGTGACAAGACCGACCAAGGTCCCCAATAGCGGATCGGTGATGGGGATCCTCGCAACATCGGTCGCAATCATGATGTCCGCGATGTGACCAACGGTATCGTCGGGGTGCCCGATCGGGATCGCGGTGTCCGATACCTTGTCAGCCAGGATGTCGGCCCCGATGTCCGGACCTCGCTGCCACCGAAGCGCGTCTGCACGCGAAACCATACCGACAAGCGCACCGGCTTCGTTAACCACCGGATAGGTCCGGTGTGAATCGTCCGCCGCGGCGAAATGCGCACAGACCTCGGTCACCGACATTGTCGCCGGTAATGTGTCGACGGTGCTGACCATAATGTCGCGAGCGCGCGCGAATTCGAATGGATCGACACCATATTCTCGGCTGATGTGCTGGCCTCTCCGCGCAATTTTCTCCGTCAGGATTGACCGTCGCAGGAGAAGAACAGTCACCGCATAAGCGGCAACCGTGGCGGCCAGCAAGGGAATGAGCGTGTTGAGATCACCGGTGATCTCGATCGCGAAAAACGTTCCCGTCAACGGCGCGCGCATGGTGCCACCCATCATCGCCGCCATGCCGAGCAACGCCCAGAATCCCGGATCTCCGGGAAGCACCAAGCCCGTCAGCCATCCAAGGGCGCCTCCAAGGATCAGTAAGGGAGCCAGCACACCGCCTGATGTACCGGACGAGAGAGCGATCAGCCAGATCGTGGCCTTCACCAAGAGGATGGCGCCCACCGTCGATGTCGGCAGGCTGTTTTTCAGCAACCCTTCAATGACATCGTAGCCGACACCAAGAGCACGGGGTTCGATCAGGCCACCAAGCCCAACGGCAAGTCCCCCGAGCGCCGGCCACCACATCCAGTGGATCGGCAGGCGCTCGAACAGATCTTCAATCTTGTAGAGGAGAGTCGTGAGCAGCCCGGACTGAAGGCCGGCAATAATCCCCACTCCGGCACAAAGCAGAATACCCCACCACGGAAAATCGATCTGGAAATGCGTCGGGAACAGCGGTCCACTTCCGAACAGCAGCGGGCGCCAGGAGATGGCGACGCAGGCCGAGACCGCGACGGGAATGAAGCTTCGGGGTTTCCATTCAAACAGGAGAAGCTCGACCGCGAGCATCACGGCAGCGATTGGAGAGCCGAAGATCGTCGTCATGCCGGCCGCCGCCCCTGCCACCAACAGTGTCTTTCGCTCTGCCGCACTCATGTGGAAACAGCGAACCGATGGCGCCACCGGTCATGATGATTGGCCCCTCGGCTCCGAACGGTCCTCCCGTGCCGATAGAAAGGGCTGAAGACAGCGGCTTCAACACGGCGACCTTTGCCGACATACGGCTGCCGCCGATCAGGATGGCCTCTATCGCTTCAGGTATACCGTGCCCGCGGATCTTCTCCGAGCCGAAGCGCGCCATCAGGCCGATGACGAGCCCACCTGCCACCGGGATCAACGCCATCCAGGGTGAGAAGATCACGTCGGCGATGCGCGCCTCCTGCGTGCTCACCCGTCCAAACCAGACGATGTTGGTGACGAGCGCAATCAGATTGACGAGGAACCAAGCCGCAAACGCGCCGCCGGTTCCGACGATGAGCGCCATTCCAATCAACAGGAGCACGCGCCTATCGGTGGTGAAGTCGCCGGCTTCGCGGCGTGCAAGGCCGCCCATGAAATCGTGATGATGCGGACGGGAAGATTTCGATGACATCGGTATACCTGCTGAGCCGGCGGAACGGTGGGTGTGATCGACCGCAGTGCTAATATGTCGTAATACGATATAAATCAAGACGGAGTTGGCAGACGGTGCCTAGACGGGTATGGACGTAGCCAGCTGAAACAGTACTGGTGTCAAAGTCTGTGGCCAAGAAACAAGACGCACCTACGGATGCCGACTACGAGGCGCTGGCTAACCTGCGCTACATCCTGCGTCGTTTTATGGACTTCTCGACGTCCGCAGCGCAGCAGGAGGGGCTCCCCAGTCAACAACACCAGGCCCTGCTGTCCATCAAAGGCCATCGCGGCGAAGTGCCCATGACAGTCGGGGTCTTGTCCGAGCGCCTGGTCGTTGCTCGGCACACTGCTTCCGAGCTCGTCGAGCGGCTCGTGGGGGCAGGCTATGTGACGCGCGAGCCCGATCCGTCCGACAAGCGCCGTCAGACGTTGGCGCTTACCGCCAAGGCCGAAGACGTCCTTAACCGTTTGAGCGCCATTCATCTGACCGAAATCCGTCATATGGCCCCGCGCCTGATAGAGTTGCTCGGCAATCTGCAGACGAAAGGCCCTTTTTCCGAGGCTTGACCGCTCGTCCGCCGACAGCTTGCTCATTCCAGCGACCAGATTTGGACCGTTCCGCCTCGTGACCACGGGTACAAGGGAGCGAACGCCGCTTTATTTATATCGCGTCACGATATATCTTATCCCGTGCGGGATAGTTTTGGTGTTTCTCCCGGGCACTGACCCGTCGCGACCGCTTATTCCAGTAGCGCGTTTACTACGCTGCGAAAGTCCGATCGCCCGAATTTAAGGTGTTGTTAACAAAAGTAGTTGGGAATGCGAGGTGGCAAGCCAAATTGGATACGGGTAAGGGTGCCGACATCGTCGGAGCAGCCGGCATCGCCGGTGCGCGCATAACCATCATTGTTTCAGCACTCGGCGCCGGCGGCACTGAACACGTCGTCAGCCTTGTCGCCAGTCACTGGGCGCGGCTCGGCTGCGCCGTCACCGTGATTACCCTCGAAGCGCCTGCCTCCGAACCTTACTACAAGTTCGATCCGCGCGTCGCCATCGAGCGGCTCGACGTGCCGACTGAGAAGGCCACAAAGTTGCGCGCCGCATGGCTGGTGGCACGACGGCTCCATCGTCTGCGCTCGACGATCACCCGCTCCCGTCCCGACTTCGTATTGAGCTTCCTGACCCGGACGAATGTCCTGACGCTGGTCGCGACACGCGGTCTCGGGCTTCCCGTGATCGTCTCCGAGCGCAACAACCCGGCGGTACAGCCCTTCGGCCCCCTTTGGAAATGGCTGCAGCTTCGCCTTTATCCGCGCGCATTCGCTCTCGTGACGATGACCAAAGGGGCGCTCGACTACTTCTCGCCTGAGGTCCGCCGCCACGGAAGAGTAATCCCCAACGCCATCAACCTGCCCGCCGGCTGGGAAAACAGACGCGGCAACAAGATGCTCACGGCCGTCGGACGGCTGACCCGACAAAAAGGCTTTGATCTGCTGCTGGAGGCCTTCGCGAGGATCGCCGACACCCATCCCGACTGGAAGCTCGTCATCTGGGGGGAAGGCGAAGCGAGGACAGAACTGGAAGCCCAGCGCGACGCGCTCGGCCTCAGCAACCGGGTGGAGATGCCGGGCCTCACCGCAAAACCCGGCCTCTGGCTCGAAACCGCCGAGGCCTTCGTTCTCTCATCCCGCTACGAGGGCTGGGGCATCGTGCTGCTCGAAGCCATGGCCGCCGGCCTCCCCGTCGTCTCGTTTGCCTGCGACTGGGGCCCGACCGACATGATCGCCGACGGCGAGGACGGCATCCTCGTGCCGAACGGCGACATCGCCGCGCTCGCCGATGCGCTGTCCAACCTGATGGCCGACGAAGCCTTGCGCGCCCGCCTTGCAGCGAACGCCGAGGCCAACGTCCGGCGCTATGATGCGGCTCACATCCTGTCTCAATGGGACGTCGTTGCGCTATCGGCGCTGGAACACTCAAGCGCGCGCAAAATGCCGGTAAAGCCCTATCCGGCCAAGGCGGCGGGTTAGACAGCCTGGTGATTGCGCAGTCGGCGATGCAAGCGAGCACGTCGGCGAACCACGCTTATGGATCGATGTCATTGAGCTTGGCGCCTTATGCCACGCGCGGCAGGCGGTTTCGATCAGCGAAAGGATCGCCGCGGCTAGCCGTTTTTCGTTTATGCATCTAGGCAACTCGCGACCGGCCTCGACCAGCTTCAGAGCTGCGTCTCCCGCATGTGCGCACGGCTGCCATCGTTATGGCGCGCACAGAGCTTCTCGCCCGCTCATAGGACCGCCTCGTAAAGCTCGCGCCCCCACAGCCAGGGAATGAGGCAAGTCGCGCGCGAAAGGGCGAATTTGGTCGTGAGAGCGTCTATCGACGCTCGTTTCGAAGGGATCAGTTACTAGAAATGCGCTAACGAGTGCGTTTGACCACAGCGCGATGACTTTAGAAATCGTCGTATACGGCGTATCCTTCGACGGCAAAGCCGATCAGCATGAGGGAGAACTAGTGAAGTCGATCAGCCTTAGGGCCCGCTTCAAACGAGACACCCAACCTTGAACTTGCGACGCACGTACGCCACCGCGCCCTGAATTCAGGAAGATCAGCGCTGGCACGCGCGCGGTAGTGCGGTTCACCGAGGCGAGGACTCGATCAATGGTGGCGGCTGTCACCTGGCAGGGAGCTGAGGTCTAGGCGGACTTGGCGGCTCCAGGCACCCTCGAAGCCCTCCCAAACGCCTTAGACCGGAAGCAAGGCCCGTCGAAGAAACATCCATGGCGTCAAGAGTCGCCCTCGGTATATTGTCGAAGTTCCGATCACCAAGGCCATCAAATTGGATCAGATACTCGCCATACGAACCTTCGTCCGCGTTGCCGAAGCGGGTTCCTTCGCAAAAGCCGCAGACACGCTGAACTTGCCCCGGTCCTCCGTCAGCAAACTCGTACAAGATCTCGAAGCGCATCTCGGGACGAAGCTCGTAGAACGAACGACCCGAGCTGTGACTGTGACCACGGAAGGCGCCGCCTATCATGAGCGCGCACTTCGCCTGCTCGCGGATCTCGATGACATGGACGGCACTGTCGCCGGCTCGCGCAGCACCCCCAAGGGAAGACTGCGTGTGGACGTCGGCTCTGTGCTTGCGAACCACATTATCATACCCTCTCTTTCGGATTTCCAACGGCAATACCCGGACATCGATCTCATGCTCGGCGTCAGTGATCGCTCCGCCGATCTGATTGGGGAAGGGATAGATTGTGTAATCCGCGGCGGCTCTCTTGCAGACTCAAGCCTAAAGGCCCGCAAACTATGCGAACTCGATTACATTCTTTGCGCGGCACCTACCTACCTGGAAGGTCGAGAGCTACCGACGCGTCCAGACGAGATCGAGGCGCATCGAGTCGTCAGCTATTTCTCAGCATCGTCAGGAAAGCGTTTTCCGTTGCGGTTCCTGCGAGGAAATGAGCGAACTGAATATGTACCGACATCCAACGGCATTTCGGTCAACGAAAGCACTGCTCACTTGAATTCGCTCGTGGCCGGGCTGGGCATCGGTCAGAGCTTCGGCTTTCTGGCAAAGCCGCATATCGAGCGCGGCGCTCTCGTCGAGCTCCTCCCCAAATGGAAGCCGGAAAACCACTCACTGCATCTCGTTTATCCGGGAGATAGGTTTCCCAACCCGAGGCTGCGGGCCTTCGCCGATTGGGTGACGGGAGTTTTCGAGCGCGTCGATGCCAGGCGCAGTTCTGCGACCGAGACCATCCATCCAGATGGATAATGTCTCCATCCCGAGCGGCTTCTCGCCGACGGGGAGACCAACTACGTTCGTCCCATCGGAAGGCGACGCGGGCGAAGGCCAAAGCCCCCTACGAACATTTCAAAAACTTCCACAGCCCGCGCATTCGGACTGGATCCTTTCGCGCGTGCAGCATTAGGAGAATAAGATGACGAACAGACTTGCAAACAAGATTGCCGTGGTAACTGGAGCAACCAGCGGCATCGGACTTTCGACTGCCAAGCTCTTTGCAGCCGAAGGCGCCCGCGTCTACATTACGGGCCGCCGCAAGGACTCCTTGGACAAGGTAATTGCGGAGATCGGCGAGGCTGCCGTTGGCGTGCAGGCCGACTCATCGAGCAACGAAGACCTGGACAAGCTTTTTGCCCAGGTGAAGTCGGAACACGGACGCCTTGACGTCCTTGTCGTAAACGCCGGTGGAGGTAGCATGCTCCCGCTTGGGCAGATCACCGAGGAGCAGGTCGACGATACCTTCAGTCGCAACGTGAAGGCCGTCATCTTTACCGTGCAAAAAGCGCTTCCGCTGCTGGGTCACGGCTCGTCGGTCGTGCTAACCGGTTCGACCGCCGGTACCGAGGGTACCGCCGCCTTCTCGGTCTATTCCGCTTCCAAGGCCGCAGTCCGCAACCTGGCTCGCTCCTGGGCGCTTGACCTCAAGGGCACCGGCATTCGCGTCAACGTGGTTTCCCCGGGCGCCACACGCACCCCCGGCCTCGTTGAACTGGCTGGCAACGACAAGGAACAGCAGCAGGGTCTCCTCGATTATCTCGCTTCGCGTATTCCGCTCGGCCGGGTCGGCGAGTCCGAGGAGATCGCTAAGGCCACCCTGTTCCTTGCCTCCGACGACGCAAGCTTCGTCAACGGCTCCGAACTCTTCGCCGACGGTGGCCAGGCCCAAGTCTGATCGGCCGCGTTTTGGGGGACCGCAAGGACTTTCGACGAAGGACCAAGTGACGCAAAAGACGCGCGGCGTATGGTGAGTTTCAAGCCTAACCATATGCCGGGCGCTATCCTCTTCCAGTCGATATTTACGCAAACATTTTAGCCCAGAACGTGAAGAGTACCGCAACTAGGGTGCACAGAGGTCAACCAAGGCCCTTCGCACCTGGGTCGCCGGCGTTTACCGCTCGGGGCAGGTAGCGCGAGCCCGGGCCTTGTTCTTGCCTGACTGAAGACGGCTCGCGCAGTTCATCCTCCATCCGGACTAATGGCGGCGTAACGGGTTATACGCTTCACGACCTTGCCAGTGACCGTTGAATGTCACTCCGCAAACACCTTATGCCGAGCTTGAAATTTAGATCCACCTAATATCTACTAGCTGTAATTGCACTGTGCACCGCTCCAAGCTTTTGATCATGGGATGGCTTTGCTGAGGATGCTTCATGTTTTTGGTCCGCACCGATCTCGATGAAGCCATCCAACGATGGCGCGACATCATATTCGCATCCTTGCCATCCGACCGACTTGGCGCGTACGTCGCTTTGCGCAAGCATGATCTGACGATCGAACTTCATGACGTCGAGGAGGATAGCGATCTTCTTGTCTTTGCCTCCGAAGGCGAAGCGTTGGCCGAACGATTTCGTTTGGCTTACCCCTATGTCGTGACATATGCAGGCAATCCCGGCTATCCGCTAGAATATCTGGTTTGGCTTTCATTTCACATGCAAGCAAACTTCGATCGGCTAGGTGTCCTCGAAGTGAGTGCGACTTATGAGGACCAGGGCGGCGAAGTCGAAAGCATGTCTGCCGTTGCGATGGGCTTCTCGCACCAGACCGACCTTGAAGAATTCATAGATCGGTTTGATGGTCAGGACCTGAGCCAGGACCCCCACTTCGGCCACGAGGTGTATGTCTCCGAAGTCAGAGGCCCCTCTCCATCCCCGGGTTCGCCGATGATCCCGCCTCCGCTGGACGCCGGTTGAAATCGAGGATCCTTGAAATAGCCCGGCGGTTGCTGCGTAACTCGAATTGATTAGCCAGAACCCCTATAAATTCATTGCTATTCAGCGTTTCACTTGCAACAATATACCTGTAATTGCGCACCCACAAAGCACACGTTAAAAATGAGATTCGTGCTGGTTTTTATTGCCGCGCAATTCCTCAATTTACGAACGCGCACCTTGATTGAGCCTCCGCCCCCTGCGGGGGCTCAATCATCTGCGCCGACCTCCGAATCAATTGAATTGATCGACTGGGGTGACGCCGGACCTGCGATCGCTTTGGTCCGGCCTGCGCCGCACGCAGTTCGTGGGTGACGCGCCGCATAGCCATTCCTCACGGTGCCATGGAGCCGATAAGGAATCTCGACGTTTCTGACTTCGTGAGACGGTACGCGTGTGCGCTGGTGGCGATAGAAGCTACTCTATTTCCGGAGGAACTGAGGCGGCTCGCAACAGATATGCAATGAGAGCAAGGACAGCTAGCCGATCGGGCGGCCGGCAGCCATGCCGGCCGCTCGCTTACAGCTTGGAGCGGAACGTATGAAAGCCGTGGCGGAAGGCTTCTCGCGTCGATCTTGCAGGCTTCATAGCATGCGTTGTTGGCAAGGATTTACTTGGCCAGTTGCCCTCAGCTTAAGGCAGTGGGCTAGTCACTGGCAGTCGTCAGCACTGCGTTGCGCGACCATTTCTCCTTTGCGGAGCCTCAAACAATCGATGGTAACGTCCGCGTTGAGAATGCGGATCCGATATGGATCGGACGCAATGCTGACTGTCGTCCCGCCGCTCGGCCGCTTGCATAGCTGCGCCGAACCTGTCCAGCCGCATTTCATCTCTTCGGCGCTCTCGAAGATATTGTAGCCATTTGCTCGAAGCGCACGCTGCACGTTTTCCCGCACGTTCAGCGTAACGGAGTTCTCATTGCCGTTGGGCGGCCCATTGTTTTCGTTTGAAGACGACTTCGCTTCTGCCCCTCTGCGGCGCTCCTCGTTGAGCATGGCTATCTCGGCCTTTGCTCGTTTTGCCGCCGCTTCTGCTGCGATTGCCCGTCGTTCCGCCAGGTCCGCCCGTTCGGATTCGCTTTCGGCACGGGCGCTGTGCGCTCGCCGCAGCTTCAAGCTCGCTGGCGCGACTTGCCTCCGCGCCATTGAAGATGGCTTCAGTCGCCTCCGCGTGCACCAAGCACTCCTCTACAAGCGCCGCGACCCGCGACCGAGCCTCCATTGGGTTGTCTGAGATCTGCAGCGAACTCCTGCTTCGCAACCTGGGCGCTATCGGCATGTGCGTTGGGACCAACTCGGCCGCGCATGAACTCGAGCGCGCGCCTCACAACTGAGCATCGTTACACCCTTCGACATAGCCCCCGTAGTCACTGCCTGCTTCCAATCGGGAAGCGCAAGATCGAAGCCTGGCGACCAGTTCCGCTTCTGAGGTGGAGGCCACGACGATTGGTGGAGCGAGTGCGGTCGCCAGGCGCATAGCGAGAGCGCGAGTGGACATGCACGTAGATTTCAAGTCGCTCACTTTCGATCTTCGCAGTTGCCTTGCCGGGCTTCGCGCCCGTTCGCGCCACGACGGCGGGAAGCGGTCCCCCGCTTCTTCGGTTACGTCTCATCCTTTTTTTTGGTGAGCATCGTTAGCACTTCCGCCTGCAAATCCAGGCAGATTTGATGATACTCATGTATCAAATCCTCACGCCTCGACATCTCTCGCTCGAGATTGTCGAGTGTCGTCGACGCCAAGGCGTAGGCCTCGAAAAGTTCACGGCTGTAATCATCCATAGCACTCCGCAATTGCTCGCGATGATGTGGCAACACTATAGCCAGCCGAGCCCGCCCCAGTTCCAACAAGCTCATGCGCCCTCCAATGGCCACGCGGCCCCACGCAGGATTACTCATTGCATTGCTAACGACGGAAGTCCTCGCCCCGCATGAGGCAGATGGCGCCAAACACACCGCCTCGAACCCGAAATCTTCTGCGACGTCGGCAAACATCATTGCTTGTCACGAGAAAAGGGGAAGTACGTAACAGTTAAATCTGGACTCGGGCGCTACTGCTTCCGTTGTGTGCGAGATCTTTCCTGACCTCAGAGGTATAAGGCCGACGGTGCTAAGCCGAGCCCCCTTTTTTAACAGCAATCTTCGAAACACGACATCGCATTGCTTGCATGGTTGGGCAAACGACCCCGCTCAACGGTTCGTACTCCACTTATATCGGCCAACGCGCCGTCGGCGGTAATAACGTCACCTTCATTCTGACGCCCCTCGACCTAAGCTCGTCATCAAGGCCGGCCTGATAATGAACCTGATGTCGATGAGATGAGGTTGGCGAAGATCCGAATAACCGCTTACTTGGCGCGACTTCCCTTTAGCTGGGTGATTGGGGACATCCAGTTTCCACTCGAGACGATCGGCGGCTGCCCAAGCGACATGGTGGCAGGCCGACCGCGATTCCCTGGCCTCGATGAGTAGCGACGGCGCACGACCACATAATCCTCGGAAGCCGAACCAGTGAATTCGCCGTTTCCGTTTTCATTGATGGCGCTTACATTCTCGCAGTTCCCGGATGTCAGAGCCCGCGTTTCGAGATCGCGATGGGACGCGTTGTTTCACAGGGTCGGCCACAAGTACCGCCCCCCAAATCTGCCCCGGCGTGGGTTTTGCTTTAACGCTTCAAACCGAAGATTGTCTTATCGCCGTTGGGTTTAAACGATAAACGCCGTACGATATTCTGCTAACGATTTCAGTGAGCCACTTTTTGCCAGGCCATTGCAAGATCGAACATCAACGGGCAGCTACAGCAGTTCGCGACCACCGGTAGTCGACGGGTGTTCGTGCAAAAACCCGGGCGTGCCGGCGCCGCACAAACCACAGCGTCGGCCGCCGCTTGCACTACATCGCTGTCGAGAGGTTCAGGTATCGATAGTGATGGATTTGATGGCGCAAATCGCTAAATCTTGTATCCAGAGCCACCTGGAGGACCGTCGGGAAAGAACATTTTCGCTTAAGCCCAACCCCTCGCATTGCCCGTGCAGAGCGACTGTGCTATAGGTAGAATATAGACATTTAGGAACCTTGGTCGACAAAAATGGCGCTGAGCATCAAAGACCACGACACCGAACAGCTGGCCCGCACTCTTGCCGAACGGACCGGCGAAAGCATCACACTGGCAACCAAGCGCGCGCTCGAAGAGCGCCTGCGACGGCTTGGCTCTGACTTGCGCAAAGCCGCTCTGCTCGAGGACCTCGAAGCGATCCAGCGACGCTGGAACGCTCGGCCCGTTCTCGACAGCCGCACAGCCGACGAAATTCTCGGCTACGACGAGAACGGACTGCCATCCTGATGGTCATCGATACATCCGTCCTCGCTGCCATCGCCTTCAATGAGCCGGAAGCGGCGGCTTTCCGCGAGCGCATCGCAGACGATCCCGTCAGGCTCATCTCCGCCGCGACCGTCCTGGAGGCTGCCATGGTGATCGAAACTCGACTTGGGGAAGCCGCAGGCGCCGATCTCGACCTCTGGCTCTACAAGGCAGAAGTCGAGATCGTCCCAGTTACAGCCGAACATGCGGATCGCGCGCGGCGCGCCTGGCGGCGCTATGGCAAGGGCCGTCATCCGGCCAGCCTCAATTACGGCGACTGCTTTTCCTATGCTCTTGCGGCGCTTTCGGGAGAACCGCTCCTCTACAAGGGCAACGATTTTTCGCAAACCGACATCGAGGCGGCGTGAGGACGAAGTCATGGCGGCTTGAAGCAGCCGAGCAAAAGCGCCCGCAGACGTACCTGTAGCTCGATGGTTAGAGCCCGCTCAATGGGTCGCAGGTTAGAGTCCTGCCGGGCTCACCATGCCCTTAGGATCGAAGTCCGCCGTCCATACTTTTTTGGGTCTCGCCCGATTGATCTCTCTTGGGCGTCAATCCGAAGCTGCAGTGTAGCCGCTTTCGGCCGAAAGTAGCCATCGCCGCGCTATTGGCCGCTGATTTCAACCAGTCTCGGGTGCTGATAAATAGTAGGACGGCCAGCGTGATCTCGCGGCAGCAACGTGACGTCAATCGGTCGCCCGACCCCGTTCCAAAAATAACGGCGATCGCGTCCCCGAGGACTTTTGACAGGCCGGGGACATTTAGTCCACCCAGACTCTGCCCGACTAGCACGACTCTTTTGTTCGCCGGGTTTTGAGCTGGGGACCTTGTCGCCAAACCACTTCAGGATGGCGTGCACTGCGACTGACGCGCTGAGGCGCCAGTCGTAGAGGAATTGCAGGACCGAACTTAAATATGGGATGGCCTATCCAACGGTCGGAGCCCCACCGCGATGAATGATCGAGTCCGTCGGCCTGATTGCACTGAAACCGCCTGATCCGTTGCCGCTGGTCATCAGGTCGAGCGGCCATCGAAATCAGTAAGCCGGTTCGGCAATGCCGGGTCCAGACAAGTTGGGGACATTTGAACGTCCGCTATTCGCGGAGTATTCGAGCGACGCTGCGAACGGACGCGTGGCAGGTGTTCACTTCCAACGCTTATGACGCTCAGACAAATATAGGTACATTCTAATTTAAAGTGCGACATGCCAATGATTTCAATGGTTTCCCCTTGGATATTTTGGCATGTCTCGACGCTATTCACAGCTGAATCTGGCCGATCGACGCCGCCTCTTCCACTTTGTCGAACGAAAAGGACAGCCATAGTCAGGCCTTCGGAGGCGCCTTCATTGACCGCAATATAGTTCCAGTGCCTGCAAGTTTAACGCGCTCGACTGTCAACGTGGATTTCACCTTGACAACCGCGCCATGAGACATCACTCTCGCAACTAAGATATCAGTTTGCGGAATGATATGTCTCAAATTGTCGAAATTCCTGCCTTACCCCTTGAAGAATTGCTTCGCTCCTTTCCGAAGGAGGGACCGGGCAACACCACGGCCAAGGTCTATCGGCTGCTTCGACAATTGATCGTCGAAGTCAGGCTTCTGCCCGGACGGGCGTTGCCGGAAAAGGAAGTGGCCGCGATCCTCAACGTCTCCAAGACCCCGGTTCGCGAGGCGATTATCCGGCTATCCGAGGAGGGCCTGGTCAAGGTCGTGCCACAGGGCGGCACCTTTGTCGCGACGATCGAGGTGCAGCGCTACATCGAGGCCTGCTTCATTCGTTTTCGCCTCGAGTCGGGCGCAGCGGCAGAGGCCGCCAAGCGGCATACGCTGGAAGATCTTGGCCGATTGGAGCTCTCTCTCAACCAGCAGATCGAGGCTGTCGCAAACGAGGACTACACGCGTTTCTTCGAGCTGGACGAGGACTTTCACCGGGTGATCTTTTCGACGGCGCGGCTGAGCGGCGTCTGGGCCTTTGTCAATCAGGCCAAAGGCGAGATTGACCGGATGCGCCATCTGAAGATGGTGTTCGGCGTGCGCAGGACCGGCGAGGTCATCCACGAACACCGCGACATCATCGATGCGATAAGGGCCGCATCTCCGGATGAAGCGGTGGCCGCTATGACCCGGCATCTTGGCTCTCTCGAAGCCAAGATCACAGAGCTTTCACGCGATCCGAAACTGTGGAGCTACATCGAATCGATCAATGCAACCACAACAGAAAAACGGAAACCACGGCGCAGCCTGACCTGAGGTAGGCGCCGTCGGGAGGAAAACTGAAATGTCTGCAGTGGAATTGAACGACGTAGTGAAACGCTACGGCGCACTCGAAGTCGTGCACTCTGTAAACCTGAATGTCGAACGCGGGGAGTTCGTCGTTCTCGTCGGGCCGTCGGGATGCGGCAAGTCAACGACCTTGCGGATGGTGGCGGGCCTGGAGGAGATTTCCGGCGGAACGGTCTCGATCGGCGGGCGGCTCGTCAATCGGGTCGCGCCAAAGGACCGCGACGTAGCGATGGTGTTCCAGAACTACGCGCTTTATCCCCACCTCAATGTCGCTGAAAACATCGCCTTCGGCCTGCGCGTAAGGCGTGAAAAGAAGGACGCAATCGAAGCGGCCGTCAAGGAAGCGGCGGCTATCCTCGACCTCACGCCCTACCTTGCACGCAAGCCCGCGGACCTGTCGGGTGGCCAGCGGCAGCGCGTTGCCATGGGGCGGGCGATCGTCCGCAAGCCGCAAGTCTTCCTGTTCGACGAACCTTTGTCGAACCTCGATGCCAAGCTTCGCACCCAGATGCGCGCGGAGATCAAGCGGCTTCACAAACGCATGGGCGTCACCAGCATCTACGTCACCCACGACCAGATCGAGGCGATGACGCTGGCAGACCGCATCGTCGTCATGAACGGCGGCCGCGTCGAACAGGTCGGCACACCGATGGAGCTTTTCCTCAAGCCGGCCAATGCCTTCGTTGCAAGCTTTCTCGGTTCACCACCCATGAACCTCCTGCGCGCAACAGTCGTTTCCGTGGACGGTGAACTGCAGGCGCGCATAGACGCTGCCGACGCGGAAGCCGCCCTCCTCAGATTACCGATGGCAATGGTTACATCCCTGCGCGCCGATCAACGTATCCTCGCCGGCCTCCGGCCCGAGCACGTCGCGGTCGGCAAGCAAGCGAGCGGGGACGTCCAGGAAATCGCCGCGACAGTCGACCTCGTGGAGCCGCTTGGGTCCGAGGCTCTTGTGCACACCAGGATTTCCGGCCAGCCGATCGTCGCCAAGATCGAAACGCCCGCCGATGTCGAGGCACTCTCGCAGATCGGCAAGCTGCAGATACCGGTGAGCCGTCTCCATGTCTTCGACGCCGAGAGCGGCAAAGCCGTCAACGGTCATGCGTGAGGCGAGGATGACATCGATGATCGCCGGATATTTCAAGCGCCTTGGCGAGGACCTCCGGAAAGACTGGCAGCTTTACCTGCTTATCCTTCCGATGCTCCTTTGGTTTATGCTCTTCCTCTACAAGCCCATGGAAGGACTGCAGATTGCGTTCAAGGATTTCAGCCCGTTCCGCGGTATCGCCGGAAGTCCCTGGGTGGGTCTTGAGAACTTTCGCACCCTTCTTGGCGACCAGATCTTCATCCGCGCATTCGTCAATACGATCACCATCAGTGGCCTCGGGCTGATTTTCGCCTTCCCCGTACCGATCGTGCTCGCCATCATGTTCAACGAGCTTCAGAGCGAGTTGGGCCGCAGGTTTTCCCAGACCATCGTCTATCTGCCCCACTTCATCTCGGTGGTGATCGTCGCGGGCATTGTGATCAACCTGCTGTCTCCCACGACAGGCGTGGTCAACCTCATCCTGTCGAGCCTCGGCCTTGACCGGGTCTACTTCCTCACCCAGCCGGAATGGTTCCGTACCGTTTTCATCGGATCGAACATCTGGAAGGAAGCAGGCTTCGAATCGATCGTCTATCTCGCGGCGATCGCCGGCATCAGCCCGACGCTCTATGAATCGGCCCGGGTCGATGGCGCATCGCGCTGGCAGATGATGTGGCGCATCACGCTTCCGTGCATCCTTCCGACGATCATCATCATGCTGATCATCCGCATCGGCAACCTCGTCGAGGTCGGGTTCGAATACATCATCCTGCTCTACCAGCCGGCAACCTACCGCACCGCCGACGTCGTCTCGACCTACGTCTACCGGACGGGTCTGCAGGGTACGCAGTACGACCTTGCCACCGCCGCCGGCCTCTTCAATGCGGTCATCGCCTTCGCTCTCGTCTTCGCAGCCAACCGGATCAGCCGGAAGGTTTCGACAACCTCGCTCTGGTGATCGTCATGGCTAGCTTCAATCTCTATTCTCGCGGCGACCGGATCTTCGGATATGCGAACGCGACCCTGATCGGGCTCTTCGTCCTTTCCACGCTCTACCCGTTCATCTACATCCTGTCGGTATCGATCTCGTCGGGTGCCGCAGTCACCTCGGGTCAGGTCGTGCTGTTGCCGAAGGACCTGACACTTGCGGCCTACGAATTCGTTCTTTCGGATCGGCTCTTCTGGATCGCCTACGGCAATACCTTCATCTACACCTTCGGCGGCACGGCGGTCAGCCTCGCGATCATGATCCCCGGCGCCTATGCGCTTTCGCGTGCCCGCCTAAGGGGGCGCAAGATCCTCAACATGATGGTCGCGTTCACCCTGTGGTTCAACGCCGGCATGATCCCATTCTTCCTCAACATGCGGGATCTCGGGCTGCTCGACTCGCGGTTGGGCATCATCATCGGTTTCGCCTGCAACGCCTTCAACGTCATCTTGCTGCGCAACTTCTTCGAGGCCGTGCCGAAATCCTTCGAGGAGGCCGCCAAGATGGATGGCGCCAGCGAGTTCCAGCTGCTTTGGAAGGTTTTCATCCCCTTGTCCAAACCGGCGATCATCACGGTCGCGCTGTTCTGCATCGTTTCCAGGTGGAACAGCTACTTCTGGGCCATGGTGCTGTTGCGCGGCGAGGAGAAGATCCCGCTTCAGCTCTACCTCAAGCGGATCATCGTCGATCTTACCGCCAACGACGAGTTCGCAAGCAGCCTTTTGACGTCTCGTTATTCGTTCGAGACCGTCACCGCGGCGATCATGATCGCTTCGATCATTCCAGTGCTGCTCATTTATCCAAGCATCCAGAAATACTTCAACAAGGGCATCACCCTTGGCGGCGTGAAGGAATAACGGCCGTCTCAGTCAGTTCTGTTTAAGGAGGAGAATGGAATGAGATATATTCGAGACACGTTGGCGCTGCTTGCCACCTGTGCGTTGCTGCAATCGGGTCCTGTCTATGCGCAAGACGCTTCGACGAAGATTACGGACGACCCGCTCGAGCTGACGATCCATTTCCATTTCCGTGACAAATACGTCTATACGGAAGACTGGCCCGTCGAGAGGAAGGCGGCCGAATGGACCGGGATCCACGTGAAGAATGTCGCCTCGCTTGCGACCAGCAGCAGCCGGGATGCGTTCAACTTGCTGATGGCCTCGGGCAACCTGCCGGACATCGTTGGCGGCGACGTCACCGGCGGGCTGAAGGACGACTTCATTCGCTATGGCATGGAGGGCGCCTTCATGCCCCTGGATGACCTGATCGAGGAGAACGCCCCCAACCTCAAGAAGTTCTTTGACGAGCATCCGATCGTGCGCCAGGCCATCAGCGCACCTGACGGTCACATCTACTTCATCCCCTATGTGCCCGAGGGCGAGTTCTCGCGTGCCTGGTTCATCCGCCGGGACTGGCTCGACAAACTGGGCCTGAAGGTTCCGGAAAACGTCGACGAACTCTATGCCGTTCTCAAGGCTTTCCGCGAGAAAGACCCGAACGGCAACGGCAAGAAGGATGAAGTTCCCTACTTCGCACGCGAGCCGATCGAAGCAGTCCGACTGATCAACATGTGGGATGCCCGCGTGTCCGGCTCGGAACGCTACGGCGACTTCATGATCGAAGACGGCAAGGTCGTGCATCCCTGGACAACACCGAACTATAGGACCGGCATTTCCAAAGTTGCGCAGTGGTTCAAGGAGGGCTTGATCGATACGGAGGTGTTCACGCGTGGAGCTCGGGTGCGTGAGTACATGCTCGGCAACAATATTGGGGGCATGACGCACGACTGGTTCGCAAGCACGTCCAACTACACCGACGCTCTGAAGGACAGCGTTCCAGGCATCGACTTCGCGCCGATGCTGCCGCCGAAGACCGTGTCCGGGAGGCGCTTCGAGGACAGCCGGCGTGCGACCGTTCAGCCGGCAGGCTGGACGATCTCCTATTCGAACCAGCACCCGGTCGAGACGATCAAGTACTTCGACTTCTGGTTCTCCGAAAAGGGCCGGATCCTGTCGAACTGGGGCATCGAGGGCGAGACCTATGACATGGTCGACGGCAAGCCCGTCTACAAGCAGACCGTCCTTCACAACCCCAAGCCGGTGAACGCCCAGATGTGGGAAATCGGCGCCGGCGTGCCGCGTGGCTATTGGGCCGCCTATGCCTCCGAGGAGCAATGGACCAACAAGATGGCTCTCGACGGGATCGCCATGTACGAGAAGGAACCAGGGCTTCTGCAGCCTGAGTTTACCGGCGTCTCGATGAACAGCGACGAGCGCGCCGTTTACGACAAGTACTGGCCGAGCCTTCTCACCTACATGATGGAAATGCAGCAGACCTGGGTCCTCGGAGCCCAGGATGTCGATGCCTCCTGGGACGGCTACCTCGCCCGCCTCGACCAACTCGGCTACGCCAAGGTCTCCGAGGTGATGCAGGCGGCCTATGACCGCCAATACGGAAAGAACTGACCCGATTATCGGGCGCGACCGGCTCGCGCTCGCCTCTATCACGTATTCAAAGGACGTCATTTCGATGCCCAAAACCGCTGAAGCACCCCGCCTGCAATATCTCGATGAGCCAAAACCGGGGACCCTGACGATCGGCTATCAGCCGGCCGGCGAAAGCTCTGTCGAAAATCCGCCCCGTTTCAGCTGGCTGCCGGCCCTGAACGACGATGCGCGCTATGTGGTGCGGATCTCGAGCGATGCGGGCTTTGCGCCCGAGCGGACGCTGGTCTTCGACAACATCGCCTGGAACTTCTTCACCCCGGATACAGTGCTCGAACCCGGTTCCTACTGCTGGTCATTTGCCCTTTGGAACGACGCCGAAAAGCGCGCGGCCTCCGATTGGAGCAGCGTGCGTGAATTTACGCTCAAGCCGGGCCTTCCCGAGACGGCCTTGCCGCGCGCGGCAAAGCGGCGCGACATCATGGATCTTCGCCATCCCCGCCTGTGGCTCAATCCGGATGGCATCACCAACTTCCGCAGCCGGTTGCAGGAGGATCCTGATTGCTGCGGCTGGAAGACCTTCTACGTGAACTCGGTGGAGCCGTGGCTCTCGCGGAGCCTGATCGCCGAACCGCAACGTTACCCGGATAATGTGCGCACCGCCAAGCTCTGGCGGCAGATGTACATCGACTGCCAGGAGGCGATCTACGCCATCCGGCACCTGGCGATTGCAGGTGTCATCCTGGATGACGCAGACATGATTGCGCGGGCCAAGGACTGGCTGCTGTCGGTCGCGGCCTGGGATCCGCAGGGAGCAACGGCCCGCTCCTACAATGACGAGGCGGCATTCCGCGTAGTGACCGCGCTCGCCTGGGGCTACGATTGGCTATACGACCATCTCGATGACGGTGAGCGAGATCGCGTGCGTCGTGTGCTCCTTGCGCGGACACGCGAAGTCGCAGACCACGTGATCTGGCGTGCGCGCATCCATGTTTTCCCCTATGACAGTCACGCGGTGCGCTCGCTTTCGGCGGCCCTCACAGCGGCATGTATCGCGCTGGCCGGTGAGGAAAAGGAAGCCGAGGGCTGGCTGGACTATACGGTCGAATTTCTTTTCACCCTCTATTCGCCATGGGGCGACAGCGACGGCGGGTGGGCGGAGGGTCCACACTACTGGATGACCGGCATCGCCTATCTGACGGAAGCCGCCAATCTCATCCGAAACTTCCTCAAGGTCGATCTCTATCGGCGGCCGTTCTTCCAGAAAACAGGTGATTTTCCGCTCTACACGAAGGCGCCGGGTACGAGGCGGGCCTGCTTCGGAGACGACTCCACCCTCGGCGATCCGCCTGGTCTCAAGGTTGGCTACAATGTCCGCCAGTTTGCCGGCGTCACCGGCAACGCCCATTACCAGTGGTATTTCGAGCGGCTGAAGGCGGATGCCGCCGGTACCGCCATGGAATTCTATAACTACGGCTGGTGGGACCTCAATTTCGACGAGCTTGTCTATCGGCACGATTACCCGCAAGTCGAGGCAAAGGCACCTGCCGACCTGCCGCCGGTCAAGTGGTTCAGGGACATCGGCTGGGTTGCGATCCAGAAACACATGGACGATCCCGATCGCCACATCCAGTTCCTGTTCAAGAGCAGCCCCTTTGGTTCCTTGAGCCACAGTCACGGCGACCAGAACGCATTCCTGCTCTATGCCTTCGGCGAGGATCTGGCGATCCAGAGCGGTTACTATGTCGCCTTCAACTCGACCATGCATCGCAGCTGGCGCCGGCAGACCATATCCAAGAACGCCGTCCTCATAGGCGACAGCGGGCAATACGCCGAAGGCGACAAGGCGATCAGCAAGAAGGCGGGAGGTCGGATCACGGCGGTGCGCGAGGAGCCGACGCATGTCTTCATCAGCGGCGATGCCACGGCGGCCTATCGGGCGAACAATCCGCTGGTCCTCAGGGTCGAGCGAGACATCCATTTCGCCAGCAGCGACTTTCTCGTCATCGTCGATCGCGTCGAATGCGTCGAACCACAGCCCCTCAAATGGCTATTTCACTCCTCCCATCAAATGGACGTGGGCAGCAACAGTTTTCGTCTGACCGGCGAACGGGCGGGGCTCTACGGGCAGTTCGTGTTTTCAACCGCAGGGCCGCCGCAGATACGCATGATCGAAGGTTTCGAAGGCGTCGATCCAACCGAAATCGAGGGCCTGGCCACCCAATATCACGTCGAGGCAACGCTTCCAGCGTCCACCAAGCAGACCCTGGTGACGCTTCTCGTTCCCTATGCCCTTAGCGAACCCCGGCGGGTCTTTCACTTCGTCGATGACCAGGGCTTCAGCGCCGACCTCTATTTCACCGATGTCGACGACAACCAGTTGCGCATCATCATCCCCAAGAACTTCTGATCGGAAAGGAAATGTCATGAACGGACTGAAGAACAAGGTCATTTTAGTAACTGGCGGCGGCCGCGACATCGGCAAGGCCTGCGCCGAGAGGCTTGCCAGCGACGGCGCAAATGTCGCAATCACCTACCTTGGCTCGGCGCCTGGCGCCGAGGAGTGCGTGAGGGCGATAACGGCTTCCGGTGGCAAGGCGATCGCCATCAAGGCGGACATGACCGTGGCCGCCGATGCACAAGCAGCTGTCGACGGGGCAGTTGCCGCGTTTGGTCGGCTCGATGGGCTGGTGCATGTCGCCGGCGGACTTTTGGCGCGCAAGACCTTGCAGGACATGGACGAGGCGTTCTTCCGGCAGGTGATCGACGTCAATCTCACTTCACTCTTCAATGCATCCAAGGCGGCCGTTCCGGCGATGGCCGACGGTGGCGCGATCGTCACCTTTGCCTCACAGGCCGGCCGCGATGGCGGCGGCCCTGGTGCGTTGGCCTATGCCACCTCGAAGGGGGCGGTCATGACCTTCACGCGTGGTCTTGCAAAAGAACTCGGACCAAGGATCCGCGTCAATTCGGTTTGCCCGGGCATGATCTCTACGACCTTCCACGACACGTTCACCAAGCCGGAAGTGCGCGAGCGTGTCGCTGCCGCAACCCCGGTCAGGCGCGAGGGCCGATCGGACGAGGTCGCCAATCTGGTCGCCTTCCTTGTCTCCGATGAGGCGTCGTTCATCACCGGCGCCTGCTACGATGTAAACGGCGGCACGCTGTTTTCCTGATATGGTCATGACAGTGCGATTTCCGATCCATGGCAAGCGCGTCGCCCTCATCGGCACGTCGCTTGTCCAGCAGAACCACCACGCAGGCGACAGGCACATCCACTCCTGCGCCCGCGGGTGGGCGACATGGGCGGAGGTTCTCTCCGCCGGCCAGCTCGACATTACGGTGTTTCACGATCCGCGCGTATTTCCCGGCTGGGAGCCAAGCGGCAGGATCGGCGTCACCCGTGGCTTCGGCGGACTGAACGCCGGCGTTTCGGGCCAGAAGGCCCGGGACATCGCACAGCGTCTCGAGGAGGTCTTGAAGCTCGATTTTGACCTGATCGTCGTCGATGCCGGCACGAACGACATGATGGTTGAGACAAAGGAAGTCATCCAGTCTATCCGCGAAGCGGTCGTTGATCGACTGATAGCGGCTGGAAAGACGGTGATCCTGCTGCCGATCCTGGCGCGTGGCACGCAGAAATGGGTCGCCGGCGGATCGGAACGGGCAAAAGCACACTGGATCAACCAGAAGAGCCTCGCCTTTGCAGCCATGAGACCGCACTGCCACGTCTTCGACTGGAATTCCGTCTGGGTGGACCCTTATTCTGCCGATGGGGCGCCACACGATGGTTTCTCCGACGACGGCACGCACTTTTCGGTTCCGGGCGGTTACGCGGTCGGCAAGGCGTTGGCAGCCTATCTTAGTGGCTTCCTCGCTCCACCCGCTCCTCGAATATGGGCGCAGGACGACCGTTTCGATGCAGTCAACAACCCGATCGGCAACATCCTGCCAAATCCTCTTCTTGCCGGGAACGGACCGTTGGCCGAGGGATTGGCCGTTTCTCACGGTCGAACGACTGCAAGCCGGATCATCTGCCAGCCCGACCGCATGGCGAACTGGCAGGAGGTCGGTGTGGCGATCGAAGGGTGCCGCGTGGATCTCCTGCCGGACGCTTTCGTTAGTCCGCTGCCGGCGGGCACCTGGGTGCAGGCAAGCGTCCAGGTGGAAGTGCCCGCGCACGGTGACTGGCGGGACATTTCGCTGATCCTGGAAGATGGTGCGGCGGAGGGCCTGGTGTCGCAGGCGCTCGCTCCGTTCGATCTCGGCGATGGAAACCTCGCACCCTTTCCGTGGGAGGCGTGGTCGGGCGTGTTGAGGACACCTCCGATCAAATTGAAGACGCCGATGCAAGATCTCCGGCTTGGGCTCAACCTGCAGGTTGGTCCGTCAAGACAACCATCAAGCATGCAGTTTTCAAGCCCCGAGTTGCGTCAGGTCATGCCTCCACAGAGCCAGCTGTTTTGACGTGAATGGCCATGGCTCGTCTCAACACGCGCTGAACGCGGCCCACAGAGGACCAAATCCTTAGGCGATACTCCAAAATCCCATGAGTTCCGATTTATGCGGCAGGACTTTTGGCTTGGCCTGGAATGCATTCTCGTGGTCTTTCTGCTAACCTCGACGACCAGAACGCGCAGAAACTCGCGACCACGGCAAGCGCCGCAATGATCGCGCCAACCCACGGCAGGGCGTGGACTGAAAGGTTTGCAAGCGCGATCCCCCCAACTGCCGTCCCGAGCCCTACACCGATGTGCATTGTCGACAGGTTCAGGCTTATGCCGGTATCGGCCGTCTCCGGCCCGGCTGAGATCAAGAAGCTCTGTACCACCGGCGAGATCATCCAGCTGATGCAGGCCCAGATCATCAGCACGCTGAACATCACCCATGAGCTGCCCTCGACCAACGGTATCGTGACAAGGGCGAGCAGGTAGACCGTCGGCGTGAGCAAAAGGACGTTGCGCGGCGAAAACCGGTCGGCAAGCCAACCACCGAGATAGCCACCGCTCACGCCGGCAATACCAAGGACCGCAAAGGCTATCGCGATGTTTTCCGCGGCAACGCCGGCAATCTCAACGAGGTAGGGGCCAAGAAAGGCGAACAGCACGAAGTGCCCGCCAATCATCAGAATGGAGACAAACTGGCCCGCAACGAGAGGCGGCTTTCGCAGGTGGTCCAGATACCTTGGAAGGGCGGCTTTACGGCGAGCGGAGACCGGAACATGCCGCCAGCTTGCCAACCACACCAAGCCGGCCAGCAGGGACAGTGCGATGAAGACGCCCCGCCAGCCGATAAGTCCGCAGATGAAAATTCCCGCGGGAACGCCGAGAACCAGCGAGCCACTGATCCCCATGAAAATGATGCCGATGGCTCGACCTTTCATGTCTTTCGCGACCAGCTCGGTCGCCAACATCGTTGCCAGAAGGCAGACGGTCGCGCTCGCCATGGCCATGCCGATGCGGGCGACGACAAGCGTTGCGAAATTGGAGCTCGCTGCCGCACAGAGATTGCTAACGACGAACAGGCCCAGGGCACAAAGAAGAAGGCGCCTGCGCTCGATCTTCATCGTAAGGACGAGCGCCAAGGGCGCCGTCAAGGCAAACACGATCGAAAAAACGGCCGTCAACTGCCCGGCAAGCGCGATCGAAACGCCAAGCTCGCCGGCGACATCGGAGACGATGCCGACTATGATGTTTTCAGCGGTTCCTGTGGCAAATGTCGCAAATGCGAGCAAGACAACGATAGGGTTCATGCGCACGTTCTCCCTGCATGATGACCCATGCGGGCACGAACCAGCGATCGCCCCGACATGGAATGGACATGTCGGGTTTCGAGGCAGAGCTTCGGTTATCCCTATGGCAGCTTGACTAGCACGTCGGCGCCCGAGCCCGAAGCCCCTCTCGGCCACCTATGCGAGCACTGCGCCGTCAGCCACCCGCTTGCCGTCGCGGCCGATTGCACCGCAGAGGCCAGGTCACGACACCTCCTGCAAAGACAGCGAGCCAGACGACGACCGGTTGCAGCGGCAGCCTGACGGCGTGATACAGCCACTGCCAAGGAGCGACTTCCGGCGCACTCAGGCTGTCCAGTGCATGCTTGATATTGGCCGGAAAGACGAGCACCGCATAAAGGGCGAGCGCAATGCCGGCATATTTGCGAAGAGCCGGGATCAGCAGACCGATCGCTCCTGCGATCTCGCAAAGTCCTGTCAGCAAGATCACCTCTGGCGCGTCAGGCACCCACGAAGGGGTGATGGCGACAAAGGGCGCTGGAAAGGCCACGTGCAGAACGCCCGCCGTTCCATAGAGCGCGACCATGCCGGCCCTGCACCTCAACCGCCAGAGATCAACGCTCGCCATCTGCCGCGATCCGCTCTTCGATCGTCCTTGCTACGGCGCTCAGATCGACTTTCCGGCCACTGATCTTTTCGATCGCCGCGACGGCCAGATCGCTTGCGACATAGTCCGACTTGTGCCCGAGATTGTGCACGACCATAAGCCTCGCGCCGCGGATATCCCGGGCCAGGTGCCGTGCATGCACATTGGGTGAGACAATCCTGTCGACGTCACCGGTGATGATGACCGTCGGCGCCTTGATCTTGCGGTATTTCCGACTTGCCGTCCGGGTCCAGTCGTTGAGTGCCGCCACTTCCTGGGCATTGTGCCGGAAGGCTGCGGGCCTGAGGGCCTGCAGGGTCCGGGCTCCACGCAGATAGTTTTTCGGCATTTTGTTCGGCGCAAATGTCGCGCGGGTCGCGCTGCCGATCGCAAGAAGGCCGATTGGCGGGGCGATCAGAGTGCTGAAGAGCGCACCCGACACAGGAACGGCTGCTGCGTCATAATACCAGGCGACGCCGCCGTTCCAGGGGTAGACGGCTGGCGACAGGAAGACGAGACCGACAACCCTTTCGGGATGACGCACGGCAAGGGCCGCTGCGATCGCGCCGCCAAAGGAGTGGCTGACAATGATCGCCTTCGGGATCCCGCGCCTTGCCATAAGACTTGCGATGGCGTCCGCCTGTCCGTCAGGCAGTATGTTTTCAGGTCCGCCGACATCCGAGCCGCCATGTCCCGGCCGATCGACGAACAAAAGCGTCGCTCTTCCTTCGAGCTTCCCGCGAAAGGCATACATCGGGTCGTAAAGACTGGCGCTGGCACCGTGGATGAAAACGATCGGCGGCAGGCTCGTCTGCTTGCCGGGTTTAAGAAGTACGCTGTTCAGACTGAAGCCGCCGACATCGATGCGAACCGGGCGCGCCTCGTCCGCGATCGCCCTGAGCGGCTCGAAAATGGTCCCGATCAAAATCAGCAGGCTTAGGACTACCTGAAATCTTGCGCGCGCTTTCATGTTGCTCCTGAAGAATAGCGACCTCCATGAATATACGTGCGAGAAGCGCAATCGGTTTTGGACTCTAGTCCGGTGTCGTTCGCGACAGCGTCGAACACTGTTCTCGGCGATGCGGAGCGTCAAGGTGCGATGCCGAGTGACATGTCGCGAGCCCGCATTCCTACCGGCTCGCCGGCGCGCGACCATAGAGCAGAAGCATCAGGATAATCACCACACCGTAGATGATCTGGCGCCCGGCTTCAGGCATCTGCGTAACAGAAAGGATCGATTGCAGGAGCGTGATCAGAATGACGCCCGCCACCGTGCCGAGATAGGATCCCTTCCCGCCGAGGATTGACGTTCCTCCAAGGACGACCGCCGCTATGGCCGGAAGAAGATAGGCGTCACCCATGGATTGCGCTGCCTTCGAGGCATAGCCCGCGAGCAGCACCCCGCCAAGCGCCGAAAGCCCGCCCGAGGCGGCAAAGGCAATCATGACGATGCGGCGGGTGTTGATGCCAGAGAGATAGGCCGCGCGCTCGCGATTGCCGATGCCGTAGACCGCGCGCCCGAAGCCCGTCCGACGCAGAAGAAAGACCATCGCCGCGCCGATCAGCGCCCAGATGAAAACCACGTTCGGAATACCGGGAACCAGAGCGCCGGTGGCGAGATAGCGCATGGCTGTAGTGGCGGAATCCTGTGGCGAGAACCCGCCCGTATAGACCACCATCACCCCTTGGGCGACGGCATTGGTCGCCAGCGTCACGATCATCGAGGGGATGCGCAGATAGGCAACCCCGACGCCGTTGATGAGCCCGATGCCGATGCCGCACAGGACGCCGAAGGGAATGGCAAGCGCTGTCCCGACCGGACCGTAGGCCGCGGCCGCACAGGCCATCATCGCGCCCGTGGCAACGGTCCACGGCACCGAAAGATCGATCTGGCCGAGCAGGATGACGAGCATCATGCCGGTGGCGATGATGCCGAGGAAGGACGCCACCTTCAATTGCTGCAGCAGATACTCCGGCGACAGGAAGCTGCGCGAATAGAGGCTGCCGAGCACAAGCAGCAGCAGGATGCAGCCGAACGCAGTGACCACCGCCGGGTCGAGATTGCGTATGAAGGTCGATTTGCGTCCGGTTGCGCCAGTCATTGCAGTCTCGCTCACAGGAACCACTCCAATCTATTGCGCACCCTGAAGAGCGCAAGGGCCCCGAGACTGATGGCCGCCATCAGGATCAGTCCCTGGAACAGCGGTTGCCAGAGTGGATCGAGATCGAAAACGAACAACAGGTCGCCGATCGTGCGGAATGCCAGCGCACCGAAGACCGCGCCGATGGCGCTGCCCTTGCCGCCGAACAGCGAAACGCCTCCCAGCACCACGGCTGCGATCGAAAACAGCGTGTAGGCGTTGCCGCTGGCGAGTGCTGCGTCGCCGGTATAGGTAAAAAAGGTGAGAAACAGCCCCCCGAGTGCGGCGACCAGGCCCGCAAGCGTGTAGGCGAGCAACTTGCCGCGGCGGATCGGCATGCCGGACATGTAGGCGGCCGTCTCGGAGGAGCCCACGGCATAGGCTGCACGCCCATAGACCGACCGGCTGAAGGGCACCCATATCACGACGACAACCGCTGCAAGCGCGACGAGGCTCGCTGGCACAACTGCGAAAATCCGGCCGGTCAGGGCATCCGCGAGCCCCTCGTTGACGGATCCGCCGGGAAAAGGCCGCAGCAACAGGGCAAAGCCGAAATAGACCGCCCCAGTTGCGATCGTCGCCACGATCGGCTGCAGCCGCCCATAGATGACAATGGCGCCATTGATCGCGCCGCAGGAGGCCCCAACACTCAGGACGACGAAGACGCCGAAGGCCGTCTCAAGCGGCGAGCCAACGACCAGCCACGAGGCCAGGCAGTTGGTGAGAAGGAAGATCATGCCGACCGAGAGATCGATGCCGGCGGTGATCACCACCATGGTTTGAGCCATCGCGACAAAGGCAAGCAGCACGCCCTTGTTGGCGGCCGTCTGGATAACGTTGGCGGTGAAGCCGGCCGGATGGTTCGCTGTGTAGATGATGAACATCACCACGAAGATCGCAACCGCCGCCAGCGTGCCCCGGTGTTCCGTCAGTCGATACCGCCAGTCGTTCATTGGATGGGCTCCCGGTGGCTTGGGTCTGCGGACGGAATGTTGAGTGCGCTCGCAATCAGCGCGCGCTCCGTTATCTCAGGGCCCGCCAACTCCCGTTTTACCGCCCCGTCATAGAGCACGAGGACCCGGTCGCAGCAGCCGATGAGTTCGGCATAGTCGGTCGAATAAAAGAGGATAGCCGCCCCTTCGTCCGCCAGACGCCGCAAGAGCTGGTAGATCTCCTGTTTGGTGCCGACGTCAATGCCGCGCGTGGGGTCGTTGAGAAGGACGATGCGCGGCTGCCGCATCAGCCACTTCGCAATGACGACCTTTTGCTGGTTGCCGCCCGAAAGCGCCCCGACCGGCGCGTCAATGTTCCCCGCCTTGATGGACAGCAACGTCATCATCCGGTCGATAGCGCTCTCTTCTTTGGGGCGATCGATGATCCCGCCACGCGTCAGCCGGTCGAGAGAGGCGAGCGAGAGATTGTCACGCACCGTCATCGGCAGCATCAGCCCCTCGGTCTTGCGGTCCTCGGGAATGAGCGCCATGCCGATGCCGTGCCGGCGCGCCTGCGCAGGGCTGCCGATGCTGATCGCTCTGCCGTCGACGAGAACCGTGCCGCGCAGCCCGCGCAAGACCCCGAACAGCGCCAGGAGGAGGTCGCGCTGTCCCTGCCCGTCCAGCCCGCCGAGACCGACGATTTCGCCTGCACGCAATGAAAACGAGATGTCGTGAAGGCGGTTCGCCCAGGACAGATTTCGCGTCTCAAGGACGGGTGCCGCTGGTGCAAGCGGGCCCGGCTTGGGTGGATAGACGCTATGATATTCACGACCGATCATCATCTCGATGACCTCGCTGTCGCTCCTTGTTCCTGCCGCGTAGCTTGCAACCTTGCTGCCGTTTCGAAACACGGTGCAATCGTCTGCCAGTTCCGCAATCTCGTTCATCCGGTGCGAGATGTAGACAAGCGCCAGCCCCTCAGAGCGCAGCCGCTTCAACACGGCAAAGACCTTGGAAACATCGGCCGCCGTCAGTGCCGACGTTGCCTCGTCGAGAATGAGGATGCGTGGCTTGCGCGCGAGCGCCTTGGCGATCTCGACGATCTGCTGGCGCGACAGCGGCAGGTCCTTGACCAGCGCCAGAGGGTGGATGTCTGTAGCACCGGCACGCGCCAGCGCCTCTTCTGCCAGACGCCGCTGGGCCTTGCGGTCGATCATGCCGAACCGGGTCGGCGGATTGAAAATGACGATGTTGTCGGCGACGCTGAGTTCCGGGATCAGCGACAGCTCCTGGAAGACGCAGGCGATGCCGGCGGCGTTGGCGGCGGCCGGTGACGCAAACGTCACGGGCTGTCCATCGAGCGTCATCTGCCCCTCGTCGGCGGCCACAACGCCCGCCATGATCTTGATGAGCGTCGACTTTCCGGCACCGTTCTCGCCAAGAACGGCGTGAATGGCGCCGGTCCTGACGGACAGTTCGGCATTTTCAAGCGCCCGCACCCCGCCGTAGCGTTTCGATATGCCTTCCATGCGAAAGAGCGGTGCGCCGCTTTCCATTGCGCTCTCCGGAAACCGTTGTTGACGACAGGGCACTGCACAGCTGTGCGGTGCCCTGATCCTGATCGAACTACTGGTTATCCTTGCTCTGCTTCATGATCTCCTGGGCGGAGAAATTGATCCCGCAGGTGGGGAACGAATTGCCGACGAAGAAATTGTCGGACTCCGCCTGGAAATAATCCTGGCCTTCCTTGAAGTTCGGATCTTCGACGATGGCCAAGGGCAATTTGACCGACTGCGGCACCACCTGACCCTCGAGCGCGGCAATCGCCGTCTTGATGGCGACGGCCACTTGCGCGGGTCCGGTTCCAGCCGACGAGCATTTCAGGCCGTCGGCGGCATGTGCCGCACAGAACTTGCGAAATCCGTTTTCGGTTTCGCCGCCGAAAGGCACGAAGGGGTGCTTTGCGTCGATCATCGCCTGAACGATGCCGGTGTCGCCGCCCTGCCCGGTAATGCCGTCGAAGGGGCCGCTGGTTGCGATTGCGTCCGCAGTCACCTTCTGGGCGACGCCGTCGTCCCATTTGCCCATGACCTCGACGACCTCGAACTTCTTGCCCGACGCCTGGAGCTTCTCATGGATGCCGTCGTGCCTGTCGGTATCGACAGACGTGCCGGCGACACCGCGCACCTCAAGCACCTTGCCGCCATCAGGCAGATGTTTGACGAGCCAGTCGCCCCACAATTGCCCGAGCCCCTTCTGGTCGACGTTGACGTTGATGGCGTCCTCGGTGTCGAGGATGTTGTCGAAGGCGACCAGCACCACGCCAGCTTCCTTCGCCCGCTTGATGACCGGCGCAAACGCCGTCGGATTCTGGGCATTGACGACGATCGCGTCATAGCCGGAGTCGATGAAGTTGTTGATCGCCGAGATCTGGGCCGGCACATCCTCGCCCGTCGAAACGACCTTGAACTCCTTCAGTTTGGCTGCGACGTCGGGTTGAGCGGCATAGGCCTTGGCGGTCTGCACCATCTGGATACGCCAGGTGTTGGCGATGTAGCCGTTGGCAAGTGCTATGCGATACGGGCCGTCCTTTTTCGGGAACTTGAAGAATTTCGTATCCGCCGACCACGGCGCGAAACATTCCGGCTCGGCTGCAGGCCCTGAAACGATTTCCGGATCTGCATAGGCAGCAGATCCCAGCATGAAAAAGGCAGTGGCGGCAACGATGCCGCCAGCGAGTGACTTGACCATCGACATTCCCTCCCATTGGCGCGCCACTTGTTTGTTCTCCAGCCCGGGGATGAAACTCACCCTCGAGCGGCACGAACTCCTGCGGCACCGGCACGCTGGATGCCTGCTTTCACCATTGACGAGGCGCTCTGGTCTCCTCCCGAAAACACCGCTGTCTCTTAATTAGGTAGCGCTACCACATGCGATTGTAAAGTAACATTTGCGGATTACGGAGGACCGAATATCACCGGTTTAAGATCGAAATCAGCGTGATTTCGACGTCTCGGAAGGAAGCCTATTTCCTTCCGCAATGATAGCGCTATCATATCGCGACGCTCAAGAATACGTTCTTTGCCGCATGAGGGAGCCCTATGGCCGAGGATTTCGAGATCGTAGACCCGCGCTTTGCCCGGCTGGTCAACCACAGCGCCCGCGTGGAGCAGCTTTATACGGGGTGTCGCTGGGCCGAGGGGCCGGCCTATTTCGCCGCCGGGCGCTATCTCGTCTGGTCGGACATCCCCAACGACCGGATGCTGCGCTATGACGAGACCGATGGGCATGTGAGCGTCTTCCGGCAGCCGTCGAACTTTTCAAACGGCAACACCACCGACCGGCAGGGCCGCCTGGTGACCTGCGAGCACGGCGGCCGCCGCGTGACCCGCACGAACCATGACGGCAGCATCACAACCATCGCCGATCGCTGGAACGGCAAGCGGCTCAACTCACCGAACGATGTCGTCGTGCGCTCCGACGGGTCGATCTGGTTTACCGATCCTGCCTACGGCATCGAGAGCGATTACGAAGGCCACAAGGCCGAAAGCGAAATCGGCGCCTGCCATGTCTATCGCGTCGACCCGGCGACGGGCGCGGTCACTGCCGTCATTAAAGACATGGTGCGGCCGAACGGCCTTGCCTTCTCCCTTGACGAAAGACGGCTCTACGTCGTCGACACCGGACGGACGCACGGCCCTGATCTTCCAGCGCATATGCGTGTATTCGATGTTGATGAAACTGGTACCGCGTCGGGTAGCGAGGTCTTTGCCGATTGCACCGCCGGGCTGTTTGACGGCTTCCGTCTGGATGACGAAGGCCGGATCTGGACAAGTGCCCGCGACGGCATCCACTGCTATCACCCGGACGGCACCCTGCTCGGCAAGGTCAGAGTGCCTGAAAACACCGCCAACTGCGTGTTCGGCGGGCCCAAGCGAAACATCCTCTACATCTGCGCAACCAGTTCGCTTTATGCCGTTCGGCTGATGGTCAACGGCGCACGTCTCTACTGAGGCAGGAGGTCAATCATGCCGTTCGTGCGGATCACCATCGTACGAGAGGTCCTCGGCGACGATCCTTCGGTCAAGAAAGCTGCGATCGCAAGCAAGGTCGTAACGGCGATTGCCGAAGCGACCGGGCTTGCCGAGCGTGAAATTTCCGTCGTCTTCGATGAGGTCGACGCAAGGAACTGGTATGTCGGCAACACCGATGTGGAGACCTTGCGCGCGCGCAACCGGCAGGGATCGACGTGACGGACGACATCGTCTCCAGAGACCAGGGCCGCAAGGCAAGCCGGCGCGGCAGTGGCAGGCCGACGATCGCCGACGTCGCCAAACTGGCCGGCGTCGCGGCGATCACCGTCTCGCGCGCGCTGCGCGACCCATCGCTCGTTTCGGCCGAACTGCGCGCCGAGATCGATACGGCGGTGATCCAGCTTGGCTATGCGCCCGATCCCAATGCTCGCGCGCTCGCGTCCGCGCGAGCCGATGTGATCGGCGTTCTCGTGCCGTCGCTGACGAACATCGTCTTCGCCGACACCCTTCGAGGCATCTATGACGGGCTCGGCGACGGCCCGCTGCAGATCCAGATGGGCAACACCCACTACTCTCCACGGGAAGAGGAACGGCTGATCCGGATGTTTTTGGGCCAGCGGCCATCGGCGTTGATCGTGTCCGGTATCGACCAGACCGAAACGACCCGCAAACTGCTCGAGAGCGCGGATTGCCCCATCGTGCAGATCATGGAATATGGCGAGGATCCGGTCGATATGCTGGTCGGCTTCTCCCACTTCGATGGCGGCAAGGTGGCCACCAATCATCTGATCGAGGCGGGATATCGCCGCATCGGCTTCATCGGCGCCCGAATGGATCCACGCTCGCAGCGCCGCCTCGCCGGCTACCGCTCGGCGCTCGAGGCCGCACAGTCCTTTGATCCCAAGCTGGTGACAACCACGTTGACGCCGTCTCGCGTCTCGCTCGGCGGGCAGCTCCTGGCCGACGCATTGGCAAAGGTCGCCGATCTCGACGCCGTCTTCTGCAACAATGATGACTTGGCCATGGGCGTGCTGTTTGAATGCCAAAGGGCAGGCATCGCCGTGCCGCACCGCATGGCAATTTGCGGCTTCAACGACCTCGACATGATGCACGTCGCCTATCCGTCGCTCACCAGCATCCGCACGCCGCGCTATGAAATCGGCCGACAGGCTGTACAGATGGTGCTTGATCGACTGGCTGGCCTGCCAATCGCATCGCCAATCGTTGACCTGGGCTTCGAGCTCAAGATACGTGAAAGTACGATGCAATGACAACGCACCGCGCTGGAACCGAGCGGATCGGAACATCCGGAAACTTGCCGCAGACACCTCATCGCCTCGTCAATACCTCTGCTTCGAAGGCTGAGGCCTTGGTGGTATCGTCGGGCGGCTAGCTACCGCCCACTGAAGCGTCCGCAAATTGCCACCATGAACTGAGCTTTAGTGCCGATGTGCGGAATGTTCACCGAGCACGGCTACGGCAACGTCGAGTTCGGCCTAACTGCGCTTTGTTCGCGACAATGATTGTCGAGGATGGGTGGTGCTGAAGCCGAGCGCGACGATCAGGCAATTGATTAAGCGGCCCGTTCGTCTGGATTTCATCCTAGCCGGCTAAGGATCTTCACCGCGGCTCGATGGAGGTCGGCGTTTGCAGCCATCAACACGGTGTCGTACCGTGTCGCATCCGCAAGAGGCTGCCCATCCCAGTCGGTCACGATGCCGCCTGCAGCCAGAATAATGGGCATCTGTGGCAGGATGTCGTAGTCGAAAACATTGCTTTCGACGAGTAGGTCGATGCCGCCCAGCGCCAGCAGCCCGGCCGCGTAGCAATCGTGAGATATGCGGGTGAAGCGTACCTTGGCAGTCAAGGCATCGAAGCGCTCGTGGCGCGCGCGGTCGAACTGCTCAAGGGCCGAGGTGTAGAGGATCGCCTCGCCGAGCGCGGTCTTTTCGCTGGTGCGGATCGGCTCCTCATTAAGGGTCGCGGAGGAGCCTATGCCGAACCATCGTTCGCCGGTGATCGGCTGATTGATCATGCCGAGGACAGGTTTGCCGCGATGGAGCAATGCGATCTGTGTGCCGAAGGCGAGCGAGCCGGAGATGAAGGACTTCGTGCCGTCGATCGGGTCGAGCACCCACACCCATTCGGCATCCGTTCGGCATGCGCCGAATTCTTCGCCCCTGATCCCGTGGTTGGGAAACTGCGCCTCGATCATGCGCCGCATCGTGGCCTCGGCGTCGCGGTCGGCAATGGTGACGGGGCTGGAGTCTGCCTTGGCGTCGACGACAACACGCTTGCGGAAGTGCGGACGGATGACGCTGGCAGCGGCATCGGCCATGGCGTGCGCAAGTGCCATGTAGGGCGGTGGGCAGTCAGGCTCATGGGTCATCGTTCTATCCTCAAAGCTTCGGCAGCAATCTGATTGAGCATGGTTCTTACGGTTTCGAGCTGCCGATGAGCGGCGATGGCCTCTTGGCGCAGCCGCGCGCCAAGGTCGGTGGTCCCGATGTCCGTGAAACTCGCGGAGCGAGCCGCGATGAACGGGTCGCTTTCCTCCGAGGGGAAGCGCAGGGCGGGCGCGAAATAGCCCTCCTCTTCCTCGAGCCCGAAGCTTAAGACCTGCGCACGGTCCTGGCCAAGCAGAAGCAGGTCCACGAACATCGCATGCAGCGGCAGATGGCCGGTGCCAGTTTGGCAGGCGAGGTGCGCCCAGCCGTCGCGATCTTGCTGGACGAGGCAGTCTTTGACATGCACTTCGGTCACATAGGGTGCCTGTGCGGCAAGCGCCGGCAACGGCAGCTCATAGGCATTGATCATGTTGCCGAAGTCGAACAGCAGGCCAAGGCGCGGATTGGCGACAGCCTTTACGATGCCGATCAGCTCCTCCGACTTCAGGTCCTCGTGCTGTTCGAGCGTGTAGCGAAGCCGCCCCTCGGGATCGAAGGTCTCCAATCGTCGCAGATCAGCAATCGTTTGTGAGACAATTTCCGAGACGCGTCCCTCGTAGCGCGGATAGCAACGCAGCGACGTCGCGCCAGTGGCAAGCGCGATACGTACCGCATCAAAGAGACCTGTCTCCTGCGTCGTGCTGGTCTCGATATGGAGCTCCAGTCCGAACTGCTCGACTGCGGCACCATATTCAGAAAGCGCTGCGTCTGACATACCGGCGAGACTGGCTGCCTCGCCGTCCTCGACATGGACCTTGAGGCCGACGAGCCGCTGCTCATAGGCGAATTCGGCAAGCTGCAGCGGTGTCACTCCGCCAAAACGCATGTTGAGATGAAAGGCATAGGCGTGCGCAAACAGCGGCGCGTTGCGCGCCCGCTCCGCCAGCCGGGCGCGGGCCGGGCCGGAAAGGGTGGCAATTTTTGCGCGCCAGTCCGGCGACGCCAGATCGTCAAACGTCGTTTCGGTCAAAGAGCCGGCTCCTTCACAGGCGACTTCAAAGCTGAGGGAACATCAGGCGGCAAGCACCAGAAGATCGCGATGCGGCAGGCTGACCTCTACGGTGGTGCCAACCGAGGGCGGCGGCCTGTCGGGCTGGTTGAACGTATCGAGCGAAACGAACTGGCCCGCGACCGCCACTTTGATGCGGATCACTGAACCGAGAAAATGCACTGCTGCAATTTCGCCGGAAAGGACGACGCGATCGCAGTCGCTGCGCCCCAGTTCGACCGATTCTGGACGCATCGCCAGGCTGATGCGCTCGCCGGGCCGACCATTAAGCGGCTGGTCCAGCGCCACCGGGACACCACCAAGCCGCACCTTGCCGGTGGTCGCATCCAACACGTCGGCGTCGAGAAGATTGAGCGTACCGACGAATTGCGCAACGAAGCGCGTCGCCGGCCGGTTGTAGATCTCGAACGGCGTGCCGACCTGGTCGGCGACGCCCTGGTGCATGACCACGACGCGATCCGAAATGGACAGCGCCTCCTCCTGGTCATGCGTCACGAAAATGGCGGTGATGCCGAGATCGCGCTGGATTCGACGGATCTCGTCACGCAGGCTAATGCGAACCTTCGCGTCCAGAGCCGATAGCGGCTCGTCGAGCAGCAGCACTTGCGGGCGCGGCGCCAGTGCGCGCGCAAGCGCCACACGCTGCTGCTGGCCGCCGGAGAGCTGGAACGGATAGCGCCCCCCGAGTTGAGGCAGGCCAATCAGATCCAGCATTTCACCGACGCGCCGTGCAATGGCCGCCTTGCCCTCACCCGCGACCTTGAGGCCGAAGCCTATGTTTTCCGCCACCGTCAAATTTGGGAAAAGTGCATAGGACTGGAACACCATGCCGATATTGCGCCGGTTGGCGGCAAGCCCTGTCACCTCCCGTCCGTCGATGCTGATCGCGCCTGATGTCGGCGTCTCGAAGCCGGCGACCATGCGCAATACCGTGGTCTTGCCGCAGCCAGACGGGCCGAGGAAGGAGACGAACTCCCCTTTTTCGATGTCGAGGTTGAAATCCTTGACGACACGGGTCGGGCCAAAGGATTTTTCCAGGTGATGGATATCTAGAAAAGCCATGGTCAACGCCTCACGGTGGAGAATTTGGAGAAATGGGTGACAAGCTGGATCAGGGCCATACAGGCCCAGGTGATGGCGAAAGCGACAACGGCGAGCGCCGAGGGTTCGTAGGCGCGGTTGCCACCCATCCAGACCATGTAAGGGCCGAACGAGCCGACGTTGAGCAAGGCGGCAAAGACATATTCGCCGATGACGATCGCGAAGGTCAGGAAGGCGCCGGATAGCACCGAGACAAAGACGTTTGGCAGGATGACGACGGCAAGGATCCGCGTCCAGCCGGACCCCAGGCTCTGGGCCGCCTCCGTCAGGCTGCCGACATCGATGGTGCGCAGGCCCGTGTCGACGGAGCGATACATGTAGGGCAGCGACAGTGTCGCATAGCCGAACAGAAGGAGGAGATTGGTACCCCACCAGCTTCCTGTGAGCGGCAGGACGGAGGATGTATTGTAGATGCGGATGTAGCCGAAGACGATGACGATCGGCGGAATGACCAGTGGCAGCAGCGTCAGGAACTCGACGACGGGGCGCAACCCGGGAAACCGCAGCCGGACAAAATAGGCCGTCGGCACGATGAGCAGGATTCCAAGAACGATCGTGAGCAAGGCCAGAACGACGGAGTAGCCGAAGGTTTGCTGGAACTGCGGATCGGCCAGCACGACGCGGTAAGCTTCGAAGCTGTAGCCATCGCGCTGCATGCGCATGGAGAAGTCAAACATGCCGACGAGCGGAAGGAGGAAATAGAGCCCACCCAAAGCGACGGCGAGCCAGGACCAGACGCGCCTTTCCCTCATTTGACCCACCTTTCCGCGCGCATGCGCAGGAGGATATAGATTGCGTTGGCAATGGCGGTGAGAAGGATCATGGCAAAGGCGATCGCATAACCCAGATGCGGATCATTGAGCACGTCACCGCGGATCTGGGCGAACAGGACGATCGGCGCGATCGAGAGCGATGAGCCGGTCAGCGCAATGGCGGTCGCAACTGCTCCAAAGGCATTGGCGAAAAGCAAAGCCAGCGTGCCGAGAAGCGAGGGCCAGAGCACTGGCAACGCCACCAGGCGCCAGTACTGAAAACCGTTGGCGCCGAGACTTTCGGCCGCCTCTCGCCATTCGCGGCGCAGCCCCTCCAGTGCCGGCGTGATGATCAGCACCATCAGCGGGATCTGAAAATAGAGGTAGGTAAGCGCCAGTCCGAGGAAGGAGACGATGTTGAAGCCGGCGCCATAAAGATTGATGCCGAACCAGTGGCGCAGCAGCATCGTCACGAAACCAAGGCGGCCGAGGGTTGCGATGAAGGCGAAGGCGAGCGGCACGCCGGCGAAATTCGAAGCGACGCCTGAGAAGGTCAGGATGGCATTGCGAAGGGGGCGCGGAAGGCCGCCGAGCGTGATGGCAGCGGCAATGAGGAAGCCGAACAGACACCCGAGCGCCGCTGTCAGCAGACTGAGCTCGATCGAGATCCAGAAGGCCGATCGTATGGATGGCGCAAGAAGCTTGCCGAGGTTCTCCAGCGTCATCTGTCCCTCAGCGTTGCGGAACGCGCCGAGCACGATGTTGAGCGTGGGCAGGATGAGGAACAGCGTGGCGAAGACGAAGAAGGGGGCGACCCCGAACCAGCTGAGAACCTGTCGTGGCCGGAAGACGGCCGGCAGGGATGCGACGCTTGTCGTCATCGGATTTGTCCCTGGGAAAATTGCGCCAAAGGGGGCGAGAGGCGTCACGACCAGTGAAGCCTCTCTCTCAAGCGGAGGATTACTTCACGTTGGCGCCGACCACCTTGTCCCAACCCTCGACGATCGCCGTCTTGTTGGCGGAAAGCTCGTCGACCGTCGGGAAGATCGCCTTTTCATAGGCTTCGGCAGGCGGCAGCTTGTCGAGCAGCTCCTGCGGGAACTTGCCAGCCTTCAACATGGCATTGAAGCGCGCCGGGTGGCAGTAGCCCTTCAGCCAACCGGTCTGGCCTTCGTCGGAATAGAGATATTCCATCCAGAGCTTGGCGGCGTTCGGGTGTGGCGCGTAGGCCGAGATTGCCTGAACATAGACCCCGGCGACGACACCGCTTGCCGGTACGACGACGTCCATCGGCGGGTTGCCCTTCAACGCGTCACGCCAGGCCAACAGATTGTAGTCCCAGGCGGCGACGATCGGGGTCTGCCCCTGCGCGATCGTGCCGGCCTTGCCGAGCACAGGCACGAAATTGCCGGATTTGTTCAGTTCCGCAAAGAGCTCCAGGCCCTTGCCGCCCGATTCCGTTCCAGGCTTGGCGCCCCGCGAGATGCCTGCCGACATCAGCGCCAGGATGGCCTGTGCCGAAGACCGTGGATCGCCGGTGAGTGCGACAGCCCCAGAGTACTCCGACTTCGACAGATCCGACCAGTCGGCCGGTACAGTATCAAGCAGATCCTTGTTCACACCGAAGGCCATGACGCCGTAGTAGTCGCCGTACCAATAGCCTTGCTCGTCCTTGATGTTTTGAGGAATTTCGTCCCAGGTCGCCACCTTGTAGGGTTGAAGGAGGCCCTCCTTGGCGGCAGCCGGCGCAAAAGCCAGGCCAAGATCGACGACGTCAGGCGCCTGCGAACCTGTGTTGCCCTTGTTCGCGCGGATGGCTTCGAGCTCGTCGGCGGTACCGGCGTCGGGGTTCAGTTCGTTGACTTCGATGCCCGGATACTTCGCCTTGAAGACGGCAATGACGTCTCCGTAGTTGCACCAGTCGTGCGGAAGCGCAATGACGGTCAACATGCCTTCCTTCGTTGCGGCAGCGACCAGCTCTTGCGATGCCTCAGCCTGGGCAAGACCCGGCAGGGCCGCCGCCAGGGCGAGTGTGGAGACGAAGGCGCGACTGGTTGCACGCGATAGAAGCTTGTTCATGAATTCCTCCTGTTGACCGTCGACGACGGATCGTGGGCGATGGCTGCTTTTTGTCCTTGCATCCGGTCGTCGGCACCGCCGCCTTTCCCGGTTCCCCCGCACCTTGTCTGCGTCCTGCGAAGGGCTGCATCGGTGCGTTTTCGTGTAGGGACAGGATGTAACAATTGGACGACGAAGAAACGTCCATTATGGTGCATTCTACTGTACCAATTTTTGGAGGCGCACCGGTGGTCAAACAGCTTGAAGGGCCAATCCTGCCTTTCCTTCGCCTCGACGCGGCAGTCGCCCTGCCGAAATTCCGCCAGGTGCAGGACCAATTGCGCATGGCGATCCTGAAAGGGCACCTGCGCGCCGGAACACGGCTCCCTGCAAGCCGAATCCTTGCCGAGGAGTTGGGACTGTCGCGCCAGACGCTGGTGCGGGTGCTCGATAACTTGAAGGCGGAGGGCTATCTGGAGGCACGACAGGGTGCCGGTACTTTCGTCTCGGCCGCCTTGCCGCGCCAACCGGCAAAGCCGCTGTCGAGGCCCACCCGCCACGATGTCGCCGACCGCGCGCCGCCGCGGCTATCGCGAATTGGCGACTTGTCATGCCGGATGTCGGCCGATATCGGCCAAATGGAAGACAGGCCTTTCCTCCCCAACCGTCCGGCGCTCGACCGGTTTCCCTTCGCTGTGTGGAGGAAATGCTGGAACGCCGTGACGCGCGGCGGCAAGGCCGTGGCCATGGGCTATGGCGACGTCGCGGGCGAACTGGTGCTTCGCCAGAGGATCGCCGAATATCTGGCCCTGCACCGGCGCGATCCTTGCGATCCCGAACAGATCGTCATCACGCCCGGGGGGCACGCCGCCTTCACGCTTTCGGCTTTGGCGCTTGCCGATCCTGGCGACGGGATCTGGTTCGAAAATCCCGGGCCGGTGACCACCAGCAACCTGTTTCGCACGCTTGGGCTGCGGCTGTGTCCGGCCGATGTCGATGCAGACGGCATGGATGTCGAGGCTGCGATGGCTCGCTATCCCGACGCGCGCCTCGCCTTCGTCATGCCGTCGCGCCACCACCCGCTCGGCATCACCCTATCGCTGCCACGCCGGCTTGCCCTGCTCGAATGGGCGCGGGCGAGCGACGCCTGGATCATCGAGGACGACTACGACAGCGAATTCCGCTACGACGGCGCGCCTTTGCCTTCGATGCGCTCCATCGACAGCGACGACCGGGTGATCTACGCGGGCAGTTTTAGTAAGGCGCTCTATCCGGGCATCCGCGTTGGCTTTCTCGTCCTGCCACCCCAACTCGTCGGGACATTTCGCACGCTCTCGGGGCTGATCCACCGCAGCGTCCCGGTGGAAACCCAGCTCGCACTCGCCGAGTTTATCGGCGGCGGTCACTTTGCCAGCCATCTGCGCCGGATGCGCGGCCTTTACGCCGAGCGCCGCGAGGCTTTCATGTTAGCCGGGCGGGATGCGCTTGCCGGACTTGCCCGCATCGACTGCTCCGAAAGCGGGCTCAATGCACTCGCCTGGCTGGAGGGCGACCGGGAAGACCAGGCCTCCCACCGCGCCGTGCTCGATGCCGGACTGCAATGCTATCCCCTGTCCGACTACACGATCGCGACACCTCAGCCGGCTGCGCTCATTTTGGGCTATGCCGGCGTTCCGGCGGATCGAATGAGGCCTCTTCTTTTCCGGCTGGCCGATGCGATCGCCCGATCGCAAGGCCGCATCGGGCGATCAGGCGATTGAGGAGCCTTTCGACCGCCATGGCCCAATCCTCTGGGTCCTCGTCATCGCCGCGAAGCCGCCGGGCGACCACGTAACCGATACCGCGCAACATGACGCACCGCCCTTTCCAAGGATCATTATTGCCGGACGGCGCGAAGCGGCTTTCCACTGCGCTGGGTGACGCCAACGCCGGGGGCGACGCCGACTGCGGCGTTGGAAGCCGCAAGCAGTGGCTTGCCGCGCACCATGTCGGAGGCGCGTTCCGCCAGCATGATTGTCGGCGCATTGAGGTTGGCGTTCGGCTCTGACGGAAAGACGGAACTGTCGATCACCCTCAGCCCGTTGATGCCGCGGACCTTGAGCTCGCTGTCGACGACTGCCATTCCGTCCTCACCCATGCGGCAGGAGCCGCAAGGGTGGTAAGTGCTCTCCATTGTCTCGCGCACCCAGGCGTCGATCTCGTCGTTGCTTCGAACATCCTTGCCCGGCGCCATTTCCTCGCCGCGGAAGCGGTCGAAGGCCGGCTGGGCGATGATTTCGCGCGTCAGCCGCAGGCAGCGGCGGAAGCCCTCGCGGTCCTCCTCGCGGTCGAGATAATTGAAAAGGATATCCGGTTGCTCATGGGCTTCCGGAGAGCGTAGCCGGACATAGCCGCGGCTCTTCGGCTTGTTCGGACCGGTCAGCACCATGAAACCGTGGCCGTCGAGCGGCTTCTTACCGTCGTAGCGCATGGCGGCCGGCAGAAAGTGGAACTGGATATCCGGCCATTGCAGCGACGCGTCGGAGCGAATGAAGCCGCCGCTTTCGAAGTGGTTGGAGACCGAAAGCCCCTTCTTGAACAAGAGCCATTCGGCCCCGATCAAAGCCTTGCTGAAGAGCCCCATCTTGCCGTTGAGCGTGATCGGCTCCTTGCAGGCATACTGGATGTAGACCTCGGAATGATCCTGCAGGTTCTCGCCGACCCCTGGCAGATCGTGCAGCACGGGAACACCGGCCTTCTGCAGCACGGCGGCTGGCCCGATACCGGAGCGCTGCAACAGGTGCGGCGATCCGATCGGCCCGGAGGAAATCAGCACCTCGCGGTTGGCGCGCGCGACATGACGCTCGCCGCCGAGCTCGTACTCGACGCCAACGGCGCGCTTGCCTTCGACAAGCACGCGCCGCGTCATCGCATGGGTGATGACCGTGAGGTTCGGCCTCTCCATCGCCGGCTTCAGATAGGCGTTGGCCGTCGACCAGCGCACGCCGTCCTTGACGGTCATGTGCATCGGCCCGAAGCCCTCCTGCATGTGCCCGTTCGGGTCGTCTGTGGTGATGTAACCCGCCTCGCGGCCGGCATCGACGAAGGCGCCGTAGAGCGGGTTCTTCATCCCGTTGCCGGCATTGGTCGCAAGCGGACCTGAGGCGCCGCGATAGCTGTCGCCTCCGTCCTGCCAGCTTTCGGCGCGCTGGAAATAAGGCAGGCAGTTGGCGTAGCGCCAGCCGCGCGCACCCAGTTCCTCCCACTCGTCGAAGTCGCTGGCGTGGCCGCGCATGTAGACGAGCCCGTTGATCGAGGACGAGCCGCCGATGACCTTGCCGCGCGGGCAATGCACGCGCCGGCCGTCGAGACCGGGCTCCGGCAGGGTCATGTATTTCCAATTGTACTTCGTTCCGTTCATCGGGATCGAAAGCGCCGTCGGCATCTGGATGAAGATCGACTTGTCGCTGCCGCCGAATTCAAGAACCAGCACCCTGGTCGACGGGTCCTCCGAAAGGCGGTTGGCGAGCACGCAGCCGGCCGATCCTGCGCCGATGATGATGTAGTCGTAGGTGTCGCTCATGGCGGTCTTCTCCAGGCGTTACGGGTATTGGCCCCAACCACGGCCACGGGCAAAAAGCCGCGTGAGCACGTAGTGGGTGGCGCCTGCGGCAAGGCAGGACGGCACGGAGGCGGTCAGGTATTTGAAGGCCGGCAGGCTTGCCAGCGTCTGCGGATTGAAGACGGCGACATAGACGATGAAGCCGACCGCAAGGGCAAAGAGCCCGATGGGGTTGAAGCCCGCCCAGAACCGATAGGGTCCGTTTTCCTGCGGTCCGTGCAGGCTGCGCATGTCGAGCTTCTGGCCACGCAGGAAGAAGTAGTCGGCGATCCCGATGCCGGCGAGCGCGGAATTCAGCGCCGAAGTCCAGACGAGGAAGATGAAGAAGCCGTCATACATCTGCGGGTAGAAGACCACGAGCCCGAACGGGATGAGGCAGAAGAGGAACAGGATTGCGCCCCAGGAAATGGCGCGAACCGATGCGGTTCCGACCTGCCTGAGGCCGACGATCGACGTGTAGAGGATGTTTGCCATCGAGGTCATGTTGGCGAAGGCGACGAAAAGCAGCGCGACGATGCCGATCATCGGACCGGCGATCTTCGTCATCCAGATCGTCGGATCGCTTTCGCCGAGTGCGACTGCTGCAAGCAGGCCGACAATTTCGCCGAGTGCTGCCGCCCCGAAGATACCGAGAACATTGGGCCAGAAGGCGGTGCGCTCGTTCTTCGTCAGCCGCGCCAGATTGCCGATATAAGGCCACCAGGAGAAGCCGGCTGCCAGATTGACCTCGACCGCGACGATGAAGTTCAGCGTCTTGTCCTCGAAAGGCGGCGCAAGGGCCGGCAAGGCCAGAAGCTCGCCGATCGAATGATGGCTGAGGATGAGGTAGAGCATCGCCACCATCAAGAGGACCAGCGCCGGCGACACGACCATGTTGAAGAACTTGATCGAGGTCGGCCCCTTGGCGACGATGAACCAGGTGAGCAGGATTGCGCCGATCGCGGCGATGATCATCTTCGCGCCCGTCGGATTGGCGGCCTCACCGGCGCTCAGCGCCATCAGCCCGTCGATCGAGCGACCGAACATCATCGCGAGAACCGCAAGCCACCCCATGGTGAGAATGACGACGGCGAGCACATAGACGACGCGACTGCCGTTGTAACCAAATTGGCTGCGCAGCGCCACGAACTGCTCGACGCCGTAGCGGCCGGTCATGGTGGTGGTGGCGAGCGCCGTCAGCACGACGCCGACGATGTTGCCGATGATAATGGCGGCGATACCCTCCTTCGGCCCGACGAAGAGGCCGACAGAGCCGCCGATCAGAAAGGCCCAGGTGGCAATCGCCAGTGCCGAATTGGCATAGGTGAACTCCCAGAAGCCCCAGAGCCGTTCAGACGGCAAGAGGGGCGCATCGCCGCGCTCGGCGGCAGCACGATTGCGGGCGGCCTCTTCCTGTTCCGTCTTCAAAGTGGAGATATGTTCGAGTGCGGCATGATCGGTCATCTCAAGCCCCCCAGAGCCAGAAGCCGACGACCAGCAGGAGCGTCAATACCGTCATGCCGGTGTAGTCGAGCACAGTCATCGTGCCCTCGAAGCGGTCGCCTGCCTCGATATCTTCATAGATGCGGGCGCGCCGCGCCAGTTCGCTCTGCCAGGCGATATCGTTGTTTTCCATCGTCGTTCCCCTTTTCGCGTCGCGCCTTCTGGCGTCTTTCCGCGAAGTCCATTGCGGCTCCATCAGCCGCCGATCTCCGGAAGCGGATAAACCCGCTGCCGGCTACCGAGCCGTGACGGGCTCGGAATAGAAGGGCAGTCGGTCAATCCTCGGCGACCAGCTGCCGTTTTCGACAACACGCCGCACATGGGCGGCAATCTCCTCCATCGGCGCGAACCAGACGTCACCGCGCGTGAGAACCTGTTCGAGGAAGCGATGCACCACCTCCCAGCGGGCAAGCCGGCCGGTGGCAAAGGGATGCACGACCGGCACCCAGAGCGCGCCGTGGCGATAGGCCGCCTCGAACTCCTGCGAAAAGGCGGCAAAGCCCTGCTCCGGCGCGCGGATTGGCATCATGCAGTCGAGGTCCATCGACTGGACATATTGCGGCCAATCGTCGAGGCCCCAGTGCGACGGCAGCTCGACGAGGGTGCCGGCGTCGCATTCAAGCAGATAGGGAATGTCGTCACCCATCAACGAGGCGTCGTAGGCAAAGCCCCGCGACACCAGGAGGTCAGCGGACCGGTGGGAAAAGTTGTAAAGCGGCGCCCGCCAGCCACGCGGTCGCTTGCCGCTGGCCTTCACGATCACCTCGATGCCGCGGTCGAGCCAGTGCGCCTCTTGCTCGTCCGAAAGTTCGCGGGGGTGCTCGTGCAGGAAGCCGTGATGCGCCAGCTCGTGGCCGCCTTCCAGAATGGCCTCGATCGCCTGCGGATATTGCTCGATGCACCAGGCCGGCACGAAGAAGGTCTGCTTGATGCTCAGTTGCCGATAGCTCTCGACAATGCGCGGGATCGCGACTTTCGGCCCGTATTGCAGCATCGAGATCGCCGATACGCGGCTGTGGCCATCCTTTGGATGGGCGATATGGACGAGGCTGTCGGCATCCATGTCGAAGGTGATGGAGGCGGCGCATTTGGCGCCGTTCGGCCAGGGAATGGGATTGGCGATCATGGCATGATGCTCCCGCCGTTGCTGCCGATCCCCTGGCCGGTGAAGTAGCGCCCGCCGGAGCCGGCGAGAAACCGTGCGAGTTCGGCGATCTCCTCGGGCTTGCCGAAGCGCGCAAGCGGTATCGCCAGTTCCCTGGCACGCCATTCGGCGCTCATGTTCGCCGCCCCAAGCATCTCGGTATCGATCGGACCGGGGCAGATCGCATTGACCAGCACGCGCGGCGCAAATTCCTTTGCCCAGGAACGCACCAGACCGAGCACGCCGTGCTTGGACGCGACATAGGGCGAAAAGGTCTCGCGGCCGTAATAGGCCATGTCGGAGGCAATCATGATCAGCCGCGCGGGCTCCTCAGCCGTTCCCCCCATCAGCCCCAATGCCATCTTGCCGACGAGGAAGCTGCCACGCAGGTTGATGGCGATGACCCGGTCGAAATCCGCAACGGGCGTTTCAAGCAAGGGCGCTTCATGAATGACGCCGGCGCAGTGGACGACGATATCCAGTCCGCCGAACGTCCGTTGCACCACCTCGCCGATGGTGGCGACCGAACCTTCGTCTGAGACATCGCAGGCAAGCGTCAGGGTTTCCGTAGCCCCTGCCTGTACGGCCGAAATCGCCGTCTCGTCCGGTTTGCGAATATCGGCAAGCGCAACCCGAGCTCCTGTCGCTGCGAACGCCAGGGCGCAAGCAGCCCCAATACCGCGATAGGCGCCGGTGACAAGAACGCGCGCACTCATGCCATCACCTCGCCGCGGTCGAGCATCAGCGCCTGGCCCGTCATGTCCCTTGCGCCATCGGAAGCGAGGAAGAGATAGGGTGCAGCGAGGTCTTCCGGCTCCAGGAGGCCCGGCAGGACCTGGGCTCCCACGATCTCGTCCAGCAGGTCCTCCTCGCTGCGCCCGGTGCGCAGCGACATGTTCTTCAGCGACAGCATCGCCGCCTCGGTGCGAACCCAGCCGGGGCAGACGGCATTGACGCGAATGCCTCGTCCCCCAAGTTCCTTGGCCATCACCCGGGTGAAGCCGAGATTGGCGTGCTTGGAGGCGATATAGGCGGAGAACTCCGGCACCGCGACACGGCTCCAGATCGACGCGGTGACGACGATGCGGCCCCCCTCGCGCATGTGAGGCAGCGCATGGCGGGTCACATAAAAGGTGCCGTTGGTGTTGATATCGGTGATGCGTCGGAACGTGTCTTCTACGCTATCGTCTTCGTCGGTCACCGGCGTAATGCGCTCGAGCCCGGCATTGTTGACGAGCACATCGATGCGACCAAGCGGCGAAAGCGTTGCCTTAACGGCAGCACTGTCGGTGATATCGCATTCGAGCGCCGCGATCCTGCGGCCGAAGCGTTCAGACATCTCGCGGGCGGCCTCGTAAATTCCACGGCCGGAGGAAAGAATTGTGACCTCTGCCCCGGCGGCGGCAAAACCTTCCGCGACGGCGCGGCCGATGCCGCGGCTGGCGCCCGTCACCAGCACGTGTTCGCCGGAAAAATCGTAAGCGATACGACCCATGGTCTCAGCCTCTCTTGGCGTGCATGACGCGGCCGATGAGGTTCATCAGCACCTGGGCGGCGAGGATCGAGGTCGAGCCTGAATGGTCGTAATCCGGCGCAACCTCGACCAGGTCGATGCCGACGATGGTGCCGCGCCTGGCGAGTATCGAGAGGATCTCCAGCACCTCGTAATAGATGAAGCCGCCATGGGACGGCGTGCCGGTGCCCGGCGCAATCGAGGGATCGAAGCCGTCGATATCGATCGTGACGTAGTAGCGGGCTCCGGCCGGCACGCGCGAAGCAACCTTCTCCGTGCCGAGCGCGCGGATCTGGCGCACGGACAGGATATCCGAGCCCATTGATCGCGCATCCTCGTAGCCTTCCTTGGCCGTCGAGGAAACGTTGCGGATGCCGAATTGCGAGAGCCCGGAGACATAGGGCTTCTCGGCGGCCCGGCGCATGGGATTGCCGTGACCGTAGCGAACGCCATGGCGCTCGTCGACGAAGTCGAGATGCGCGTCGATCTGGACGATATGGATCGGGCCGTGTTCAGCACAGTCGTCTTCAAACGCGTTGATGCAGGGGATGTTGACCGAATGGTCACCGCCGAGCACCACCGGAAGCGCGCCGGCGGCCAGGATCTTGCGCACGCCGAATTCGATGTTGGCATGGCTCTTCATCGTGTCGGTGTGGACGATGTCGGCGTCACCGATATCGACGATCGAAACCTTATCGCTCGGCAGGTAGGTGACGTCGTCCTCGTGATCGTAGGCGCCCCCATGGCCGAAGGAAAACAGCGTCGATGCCTCGCGGATGGCCCGCGGCCCGAAGCGGGTGCCGGCGCGCCATTGCGTGCCGCAGTCAAACGGCGCGCCGAGGATCGCCACATCCGCATCGATCGCATCCCAGTCCGGCTGGTAGGGATATTTGCCGAAGGTGCAGATGCCGACGAACGGCAGGTTCAGCCGCCCGGTTTCATAGGAATTACCCGCCATGTCTCTCCTCCTCAGGATGAAGGGAGTGTGTGGAAGGTCGATACGCTTAAAAATATCTATGATTGGATGTTTAGTTGTGACTTAATCAATGAATGATCAACAAGGTTCGCCATCGCATCCTCAATCTGTCGCTCGGCGATGCAGAGTTGAGATTGTTGCGTGTCTTTGCCTCCGTCGTGCAGCATGGGGGGTTTTCCGCCGCGCAATCATCACTCGGGATGACGCAGGCGACCATCTCCACCCATATGCGCCACCTTGAGGAGCGGCTGGGCTTACGCCTGTGCAGCCGCGGGCGCAGCGGTTTCCTTCTGACCGACGAGGGACGCCTCGTTTATGAGGCGACGCTGGATCTTTTCGGCTCGCTGGAAAAGTTCCAGAGCCGTGTCGGCGAGGCGCAAGGGGAACTGACCGGCAGCCTGACCTTCGGCACGGTCGACGCGATGATCACCAACCGGGATCTCGATCTCCAGGGGGCACTCGCCGCCTTCCACCGACAGGCGCCGCGTGTGCATCTGGAGATCGACGTCGCCGCGCCGCAGGTGCTGCATCAGGGCCTTCTAAATGGTGGTTATCAGATCGTGCTGATGCCGACGGTCGGCAGCGCGACGCCGCATTTGCGCACGCAGCCCGTTTTTTCCGAGGTGCAGAAACTCTATTGCGCGCAGGGTCACCCGCTATTCGACCTGCCCGACGATGCGCTCACCGACGCAGTTCTGGAAGCGCAGTCTTTTGCTGGTCGCACCTACATGCTTACCGAGACGATCTGTGGGGTAAACTTCCACTGGGCGGCGGCCACGCCGCACATGGAGGGCACGCTGCTATTGCTCCTCTCCGGCGCCTATATCGGCTTCTTGCCCGACCACTACGCCGACGAATGGGTACGCAACGGTCGCCTGCGGCTGCTCGCCCCCGAGCGCATGACGTTCGAGGACATGTTCCACATCGCCCATCCCCGCAGCAAGCCCTCGCGTGCCGCCGAGACGCTTGCCCAGGCGATCCTCGCAAGCGCGCGCCCCGGCTAGACTCGATGGCGATTTCGGGGTGATCCTCGACACGCGGATTGGATGTGTCGGACGACTCAATCGTGGTAACGATCTGTTCGGTGAACTGCGGCAACGCCCATAGCGAACCTGAATCAGCCGGCGGCACCTTTCCCGCTAGCGCCCTCGGCATGATCATGTACCCGACGCGCAGGGATTGCAGCAGCGTCATGCTGAAGGCGCCGATATAGATGACCTGGCTGGCCTGATCGAGCGCTTTCAGCGGTGGAATCGGACCGCCCCGATAGCGAAACTCGCTGCCCAGATCGTCCTCGATGATCAGCGCCTCGTGGTCGGAATGTCGGACATAATGCAGTCATGCAGGTAATCGGCGAAGGTGTCGCCATTCTGTCGGACAGCGCAACGGTCGCCATGGCGGTGCCAAGAGCAATGGCGGCATCCATCGGTATAACCCCGCACGCAAACTCGACGGCATGCCAGCTTGCTGCATTCGATGAAGGCGAGCGCATTGCCCATAAGCTGACGACGCGCTCTACAGTTCGAGGCTCGGCGTGCCGGCCGGACCGGGCGAGCGAACGTATGACAGAACGCTTTCGCGCGCTATTGCCCGAGCCATGCGGCACAACATGCTTGAGCAGCACTCGAAGCTGACGCTCCGGGGTTTCGATTCCATCTGGCAGGGCAATCACAGACGGCTCACGCCCCATAAGCGGGTAGGACGGGATGCGTTCTCCCGCCCGCCTCAGGCAAATTTCTGATCGATGGCTCGAAAGCCGAAGAGGGTTTTCCTCGTTGTTTGGTATTGGACACGATGTTGTCCACGGCAGGCGCTTCCGTGCCGGGCAAGGTGCGCGATCTCTGATCTGTCAGCCCGTCTTGTGTATCCCCAGCGCGTCCGCCATGGCCTTCACGCGTCTGCCAAGCTTGATGTAGAGCTGCACGGCTCTCATGCGGTCTTCGTACGAATACATGAACTATCTCCTGTTAGTCCAAGAATTCGTCCGCACCTCCAGGGGATCAGTTTTTCATTTCGCCCGACACTGCGACTGCGTGAATGTCTTCATATCGTCTTCCTCGGTTCAGTTCGGTTGGCTAACTCCCCGTTCGAACCTCAAGAGCGGGCGAACGCCAGCAACGGTCCTATGTCGTGGTTATCAGCCGCCCGAAGGGCCGCAACATAACGAGCGCGGGTCTCGCCCGCATCCACCAGATCAGCTCTGCCCCAGGTAAAGGGCGGCCGGCCAAGCCGACGTGCCAGCAGATCACCAGCCAGCCGGGAAAATCTGCCGTTCCCGTTCGGAAAGGGATGAATGGCCACGAGCATATGACTGAACCGCACGGCGATCTCGTCGGGCGGAAAAGTTTCCTGTTCGACCCAGTAGCGTACGTCGTCGACCACCTGCCTGACTGCCACTGAGATGCGATAGGCATCGATACCGATATTGCGAGGCGTGGTTCTGTAGTCCCCAGCCCAGTCCCAAACGTCCCCAAACATGCGGCGATGCAGCTCACAAAGAAAAGCCTGGTCGAGCACGTCCCTTTTTCGCGACGTTGCCCACCGCAGGCCCTCGCCGATATTGACTTGCTCGGCCTCATTCAACTCGTGCCGCAAGGTGATGTAGGAAGGGATGAGCCGCTCCCGCTCCTCAGGGGGTAGAGGGGTGTTTGCCTCGTCGTCGTGCTCGAATAGAGGATCTTCAGCCATGGATCTCAATCCTCATCCCAAAGGCGCCGTGCAGCGTCGGTAAGCAGGGATTCCACGAGCCGCCGACGTTCTGCCTCCAGGTCCGACTTAAGCAGCGCCTGATTCTCCAGCCGCATGGTGTGGTCGAGCCTCGTCATATCCTCGCCCACCTTTTCGGCGGCACGCTCGTAAAGGATATCGTCGAGCGGTTTTATCGGCACGAAAGCGTAGACGAACGTGCAGTTCATTGCCGCAGCGGCCTCACGAAGGGTCTTGATTGTTGTCGCTCCGGAAACCTCGGCCTTCTCGATGGCCGGTATGCGAGACGGAGCCGCTCCCATGCGGTGGGCAAGTTGTCGGGTGGTCATACCAAGAGCTTCCCGGATGGCCTTCATCCAACCGCGAGGCGGCGAGATGATTTTGAGTTCTCGCACGGGCGCGAGACGTCTTTCCAACTGTTTTCGCGCGAGCGCGGCTTGCTTTCTGTTCATATATTTATGTCCATAAAGAAGAAAATTATCACAAATAAATGATCATGGTCAGCTTAATAGAACATATAAAGATAATCAATATTCCCATCCTTGATCATATATCCATGAGCAGTGGCCGCAATTTCAACGTGACTCTCTGGTCGCAGTGAACGCTTGCCGGCTTTCCAACCCGACATCAACAGCTGCATGGCGCCTTTTACCGCTGATTATTTCTACGCTACGAGCTCCACCGCCGGCTCGCGGACCGCATCTCGACCTTGCAATGGGATTGGAGGGTCTACACGTCATGCGCGTTTTTCTGATAACGGGCCTGTTGCGTTTCCGATGAAGCGACATTTCCGCCTGCTGACGGCAGCAAACTTTTGAGAGCTGCTTGATTGTGCGGAACCGTTTGGTTCAGATGCTCGACCACCAGTTTCGAGCCGCTGGAACCGCCACCTTCTTAGAACGCGTCGCGAACTCTTCGCGCAGGGATGGTCAGTATGGTCCAATATCAAGACTGGTGCGACTACAACGACGGGGCTCTTGGAAAAGACTACCTCCGGGTCATGACTGCGCACGGGGCCGATGTTGCGCCGTCCAAATGACAGCAAAAGCCCTGCCCGCTCACTACGTCGCCGAGGAACGGATCGCCAGACCGCTTGCAAGGATGGGTAAGAGCAGCGTGGCCAAGATAATCACCGATCTACTGCCGAAGATGCCGCAGATCCGCTCCGGCGACCTTGGTGCGACCGAAGGGATCAATGCCTATAGCGGCTACAAAGCGCCCATGTCGTTTTGCATTTAACCGCAAGACTCCGACAGCAATAGTTTCAACAAGATAGCCTGGCACTAAATTTAAGAGTTGGCAGTTAATTGAGATTGCCCCTTTGGAGACCGGTAACTTCTCGAGGGTCCGGCGGCGCAAAGGGGGTGGCTTGGGTTTGAATATCGAAGGCACGTTCGGGTCTGGCTGTCGGAATGGTGCCCTGAAGCGATCGCGAAGTCCGCCGTTCAACGCGGTCGTCCGGACCTGCGTGAGCATGTGAGCGCCGTGGAGCGACCATCGCGTCTGCTGCTTCTTGACCATCCGCTTTCCAACAAGCGAATTACCGCCGACATGGAATCGCCGAAACAGCGGAACAAGCTTTTGAGACTGCCAATCAAATTGCACGACTGTTCGACGGCGACCGCGAACGCATCGTAAGGGAGTCTGAGCGTACGGGGTCAGTCCTCCAGATCCACGAAGCCATGCGCACCAGCCCTTATCTGACCGCCCCCACGGCGATGAAACGGAGCGGACTAACCATGCCCACCGTCAACGCAGCTCTAGACCAACTCCAGAAACTTGGGATCGTCGAAGAAGCAACAGGTCGACGGCGTGGCCGAGTCTTCGTCTATCGCGCGTACATGGAAATACTGAGCGAGGGAGCAAGCGGCTAAAGCGTTCCTGTCGATACATTATGCGACCTTGGACGCACAGAAGGAACATTCCATAGCAAAGCGTCCGCCTTGCGTCACATGGAGTCATTGAGATCGCGGACAGCGTTTTTTGGTGGTTCAACCCTGTCGCGCTCTCGCGCGAGCGCGCCCTTGAATTCTATAGTTGTGAAAGCCTACGGGCAAGTCGATCGAGCGTCTTGATGCTTGCATTGACCTGTTCGCAGCGGACCTCCGCAACGCCGTCCACTTCCATGAGATAGGTGCGGATCGGCCCGACATAGGTCATCGCCATGTTGGGGCAGGCCTTGCAGGCGCCAACGAGCTTGATGCTCACGACGCCGTCCGAGCTGATATCGGCGATCTCGATATCGCCGCCATGGCCAAGGATCAGGGGGCGGATGCGCGCAAAAGCAGCTTCGAGCGCATCCGTCGATATGGCAGAGCGGGCCGTCATCAGACCAGCCCCAGTTCGATCTTCTTGGCCTCGATGTCGATGCCCATGCCGCGGGCAAAGGCCTTGCCGAGGATATTTTCCTTCATCTCCCGGGTGATCTCCGGATAGCCGTAGCGCTCCTGCAGCTCCTCCGGCATTTCGAGATTGGCGAGCGTATCGATGTAGGTCTGGACATGCGGCCAGATGAAGGCCTCGGAGCCGTAGCAGATGCGGTCGGAGCCGACATAGAGCAAGGCTTCGCCGAGGCGTGCCAGCATCTTCCAGGGCTGGAGGTAGTACTGGTTAAACCAGAGCGGCAGGATCAGGTAGATGTTGTCAAAACGGCTGGCGATCGAGATCGTCTCGTCGACATAGGGATCACCGAGGTGATGTATCCCGAAGTTCAGCTCGGGGAAGTCCGCGGCGGCATACTGGATGTCGTTGGGTTTGAAGGCCTCGACCGGGCCGAGTTCCAGCGGAAAACCCTTGTGGAACTGCACCATCTTGATGCCAAGCTCGATCGCCTTCTCCCAGAGCGGATAGGCGATGTCGCGATCGTCGGCGCGCCATGAACAGCCACGGCGCTGGTACTGATAGAACTTCATGCTAACGGCGCCGAGTTCCCTGACCTGGCGCTCCATCTCTTCGAGCGCAAAATCAAGCCCGTGATAGGCCGGGTCAACACCACCGGTGAGTACCACGCGTTTCGGGTTCGACTTGGCGAAGGCATCGCTGAGTTCGACCGGACCAAGCCCGGCCCGCCAGTGCGAGAACAGCGGCACGGAGCAGGCGCTTGCCATATCGGTGTCGGAGTTCTCGAAGAGCATCTTGTTGCCCCATTCAAGATCGGGGTTGGAGAAGGTTTCCGTTTCCGGCGGCGGCCCTCGGCGACCCGTCAAATTGATGAAGCCGGCGATCTGCGAGCGCAGCAGTTTCACACGTCTGCCGTCGCTTCCCGGCTTGATCTGGTTGTCGCCGAAGTCCTGGGTATGGACCGCCGCGTCGAAAACAAACATCCCGTCTTTCATTGTTTACCTCCTTGAGAAAACCGCCGCCTTCACTTGCGTCCCTCACTAGGTAACATGAGCCAACCCGTTCATTTCTTTGGAATAGTTGAAGATTGTTTTCAGCTATTCGTGCGGGCGGCCGCGCGTTTCTAAAGCTAAAACAGACCTCGTGATCAAGCATTCCGTGGGGCGACCCACCTTGAGGACGAGGACAGCACGTGACCCAACCAGGCAGGATCGAAATAACCGGGGGCCGAAACAGCCTCAGACCGACTGACGAGGAAATCGCGTTCCTCAAGGACCGCGCCAAATTCTGTCGCCTCGAGACAATCAGGCTGATCGAGATCGCGAAAGTCGGCCATTACACCTCGGTCTTTTCCGCAGCCGAGCTGTTCTCGGCGCTCTATTACGACGCGATGGACCTCAGACGTGGCGAACCGAAATGGGAGGATCGCGACCGTTTCATGATGGGCAAGGGGCACGCGGCCGTCGGGCTCTTTCCCCTTCTCGCCGACCTCGACTTCATCGATCGTGACGTGCTCGACGGCTATACCCGCCTCGGCAATCCGCTGGGCGATCATCCTGATATGACGAAGGTGCCCGGCATTGATTTCAGCTCGGGCTCGATCGGCCACGCCCTTTCGGCTGGTTGCGGCATGGCGCTTGCCGGCCGGATGCTGGGCAAGGACTTCTACACCTACGTGATGATCGGCGATGGGGAGTTACAGGAAGGTCAGGTCTGGGAGGCTGCCCTCTTCGGCGCGCACAACGGGCTTGGAAAACTGATCGGCATCATCGATCGCAACGGTTACCAGCTTGACGGATCGGTCGACGACATCATCGGCGTCGAGCCGATTGTCGAGAAATGGCAGGCCTTCGGCTGGGAGACCCATGTCGTTGACGGCCACGATGTGGCGGCAGTCGCAACCTTGCTTCGCACGCTCAAGGCCGATCGCGAGCGGACACGCCCCGTGATGATTATTGCGGAGACGGTCAAGGGCAAGGGCGTCTCCTACATGGAAACCGAACCAGGCTGGCACCTCGGCTATCTCGACCCTTCGGATGCTGCGCGCGCAATTGCCGAAATCGAAGCGATGGAGATCTGAGATGAACAAGCCGCTTTCCGACAAGTCCTGGCAATACCGCCAGCTCAATGCCGTGACACCCGGCCTCGATGCACTCTCGGACGCTCTTATCGAACTCGTCGCTGCGGGCGAGCCGATCGTCGCGGGCACCGCCGACCTGCAATATTCGAACGGCCTTGCGAAGTTCCACGCGCTCCATCCCGATCGCTTCGTTCAGTTCGGGATCTCGGAGCAGAACATGGTGTCGGCCGCAGCAGGCATGGCCGCTGTCGGCATGAAACCTTATGTCGCAACCTTCGCATCTTTCCTCGCACTGCTCTGCTGCGAGCAGATCCGCATGGACGTCGCCTATTCCAAACTGCCGGTTCGGCTGATCGGCCACCACGCCGGCATTTCGCTCGGCTTTTACGGCACCTCGCATCATGCGACTGAAGACCTCGCCATCATGCGCTCGATCGCCAACCTCACGGTCATCGCGCCGGCCGATGGCAATCAGCTGAAGGAAGTGATCAAGGCTGCGAACGACTATCCTCATCCGATCTATATCCGTATCCAGCGAGGACGCGATCCCGAGGTCTATGCGCAGCGCCAGCCGTTCACCATCGGCAAGGCGATTTCGCACTATTCGGGAACGGACCTCATGATCATTGCCACAGGCTCCACGGTCCACCCCGCCCTCGAAGCGACCCGCGCGCTGCGGGCCGCAGGCGCAAGCGTCGGCTTCCTCGACATGGCGACGGTGAAACCGATCGACCGTGACGCCATCCTAGAAGCCGCCGGTCAAAGCCCGCGAATCCTAACGGTGGAAGAGCACAATGTGCTCGGAGGACTGGGCGGTGCGGTCGCCGAGGTGCTGGCAAGCGAGGGCCTGCCGGTCAAATTGACCCGGCATGGTATCTACGACGAGTACAGCCTGATTGCGCCGCCGACCCATCTCTATGCGCACTACGAGCTCGACGCGAAAGGCATTGAGGCGCGCGCCACGAGGCTGCTCGAAGGCCGCGCGTAAAAAGCCGCAGCGCGCGTGACGTTTGGCTCTAAAGACCACTCTACTTGAAAGACCGCGGGGCTCGAGCTCCGCGGTCTTTTCCTTGTCTCGTTTCAGGCAACGCCGCCGAGGCAGACATATTTGATCTCGGTGAACTCCTCGATGCCGTAGCGCGAGCCCTCGCGGCCGAGGCCGGAAAGCTTGACGCCACCGAACGGCGCTTCCGCCGTCGAGATCAGCCCGGTGTTGACGCCGACCATGCCGTATTCCAGCGCTTCGGCGACCCGGAACACCCGCGCCAGGTCCTTGGCGTAGAAGTAGGAGGCGAGGCCGAATTCGGTGTCGTTTGCCTGCTCGACGACATCCGCCTCGTCGGTGAAGCGGAAGAGCGGGGCGACCGGCCCGAAGGTTTCTTCGCGTGCAACGGCCATCGCCTGGGTGACGTCGGCCAGAACGGTCGCTTCATAGAAGGTGCCGCCGAGCGTGTGACGCTTGCCGCCCTGGATGACGCGTGCGCCCTTGGACGTCGCATCGGCGATGTGCTCCTCGACCTTTTCCAGCGCCGCCTTGTCGATCAGCGGGCCAAGGATCACGCCTTCGTCGAGACCGTTGCCGATCTTCAGCTTGGCGACCGCCTTGGCGAGCTTGTCGGAGAAGGCATCATAGACCTTGTCCTGCACATAGATGCGGTTGGCGCACACGCAGGTCTGGCCGTTGTTGCGGAACTTGGCGGTCAGCGCGCCTTCGACTGCGGCATCGAGATCGGCATCGTCGAAGACGATGAACGGCGCATTGCCGCCGAGTTCCAGCCCGAGCTTCTTGATGGTGGCGGCACTCTGGCGATAGAGTTCGGCCCCCACTTCTGTCGAGCCGGTGAAGGTGAGCTTGCGCACGACCGGGTTCGAGGTCATCTCGGCGCCGATCTCGCGGGCAGAACCGGTGATGACGCTGAACAGGCCCTTCGGCAGGCCTGCACGCTCGGCCAGGATGGCGATGGCGATCGCCGAGAACGGCGTCTGGGCAGCCGGCTTCAACACCATGGCGCAGCCGGCGGCAAAGGCCGGGCCGGCCTTGCGGGTGATCATCGCATTGGGGAAGTTCCAGGGCGTGATTGCCGCGACGACGCCGATCGGCTGCTTCATGACCAGGATGCGCTTGTCGGGCTGGTGGCCGGGGATCAGGTCGCCATAGATGCGGCGCGCCTCTTCGGCAAACCACTCGACGAAGCTTGCACCGTAGACAATCTCGCCGGTCGCCTCAGTGAGCGGCTTGCCCTGCTCCAGCGTCAGGATGCGGCCGAGATCGTCCTTGTTCTCGATCATCAGCTCGAACCACTTGCGCAGCACGCCGGCGCGGTCCTTGGCCGTGCGCGCTGCCCAGGTCTTCTGGGCGACGCGCGCGGCCTCGATCGCAGCCCTGGTTTCCTTGGCGCCGAGCTTCGGCACCCGGCCGATGATTTCGCCCGTCGCCGGGTTGTTCACCTCGATCGCGTTTGCCGCGTCCGCCTCGATCCACTCGCCGCCAACGAGGGCTGCCTGGCGAAACAATGATGGGTCTTTAAAGTGTGAGAGCATTGGTCCTCCGACGATCTCCTGGAGCTTCCGAAACACACCTCCGGCAATCCGGGCGGCGCACGGCGCTGCCTTTAGTTTTGAGGATTTCGGCGGCCTTGTTTCATCGAAAATCCTGAAAGCTCTCTTCGGCATTCCGTGCGTGATTTGCGAGCCGGATAGTCAGTAAGATCAACGCAGGTGAGAAATCCGTCGCGCCATGAGGAAAATGGAGGCCGCACACTGAAGCTCGCCAGATCAAAAATTGGGAGGATGCCAGCAACATGCCGACGACTATACCGGCTCGAAAGAGCGAATACCGGATGACCCTTCTTGAACGAGTGATTGTTTTGCTCGGTCAGGGCAGCATCTGGTACACCTGCTACACCTATCCGTACGACCGGCGGGAATTTAACGCATCCGTCGATTTCGGGTTCATCTGAAGGGAAAGCTCTCCCGGCGGTCCGGCGGCAAATCTGCACCGTGAACAGGCTGCTGAAGCGACCGACGCTCCAGGGCGGCGCCCCGAAGCTTCGGTTCGGCTACCTTACTCTGTCATTGCACGCCAGCAGATGACGAGGCCGTCTTCGGCATCGACACGTTGGCCGACACGCAGGAAGCCATTTCGCTCCAGAACGCGTTGCGACGCGATGTTTTCGACGCCCGTCTCAGCCGAAATCTGAGCGACCCGTGGATCGCTCCGCGCCCAGGAGAGTATCTGGCTTACGGCCTGTGTAGCAAAGCCCCGCCCTTGACGCGTCGGTGCGATGCCATAACCGATATGAACGTCTCTTTCATGGGGAACTCTGATGACGGAGCAAAGGCCGACGACTTCGCCTTCATTCACGATCCACCAAGCCGCGGGCGCGAACCGTTGCCCAACGTCGTCGGCAAGGCTGCGGAGCATGACCAGCACTTCCGGAGGTGCGATTACAACGTCGGGCGCAAGATAGAGCCCTTCTCGTGCGAAGCCGGCAAGCATCGCATCGAAATCATCTTTCGTTACTTCAGTGATCATTTTCGGCTTTCTGACAAACCCAAAGGTATTCAAAGCCGAACGGGAGCGCTGACTATCCTCTGCTCGAGGACAAGACTGCCATTCCGCTCGCCGCTGCGGCCAGCGATGTCGGAAGCGATACGAAGGCAATCATAGGCATTCTCCTGAGGGTGAAAGCAACGCTATCCAACCGTGACTATAACCACAAGGCGTATAGACGCCAGTCTTGATATCAGGGCACCGTCCTATAAGTCCATCAGGCGGCATTCTGCGGAGAAATCTCTGGTCTCGCTCCCGGCCCTGTCCACGCAGGCCATGCCGCCCGCCATCCGACCATTACATGTTCGGATAGACCGGGCCTTCGCCACCCTGCGGCGGCACCCAGTTGATGTTCTGGTTCGGGTCCTTGATGTCGCAGGTCTTGCAGTGCACGCAGTTCTGCGCGTTGATGACGAAGACTTGCCTGCCGTCCTTCTCCACCCATTCGTAGACCCCGGCCGGACAGTAGCGCGTCGACGGACCGGCATAGACGTCGTGCTCGGAGCGCTTCTGCAGCTCCATGTCCTTCACCTGGAGATGGACCGGCTGGTCTTCCTCGTGGTTGGTGTTCGACAGGAACACCGAGGACAGCCGGTCGAAGGTCAGGACCCCATCCGGCTTCGGATAGTCGATCTTCTGGTGCTGCGCTGCGGGTTCGAGCGACTGCGCATCGGTCTTTCCGTGCTTCAGCGTGCCGAAGAAGGAGAAGCCGAACAGCTGGTTGGTCCACATGTCGAGACCGCCGAGCCCGACGCCGATCGCCGTGCCGAACTTCGACCATAGCGGCTTGACGTTTCTCACCCGCTTCAGGTCCTGGCCGATGGCGCTGTCGCGCCAGCCGCGTTCGATCTCGATCGGCTCGTCATTGGCGCGGCCGGAGGCGATCGCCGCCGCCAGCTTCTCGGCCGCTAGAATGCCTGAAAGTACCGCATTGTGGCTGCCCTTGATGCGCGGCACGTTGACGAGACCGGCCGAACAGCCGATCAGCGCGCCGCCGGGGAACGACAGTTTCGGCACCGACTGGTAACCGCCCTCGGTGATCGCACGCGCGCCATAGGAAAGCCGCTTGCCGCCCTCGAACGTGCCGCGGATCGCCGGATGCGTCTTGAAGCGCTGGAACTCCTCGAACGGGAAGAGATAGGGGTTCTTGTAATTGAGGTGCACGACGAAGCCGACGGCGACCATGTTGTCTTCGAGGTGATAGAGGAACGAACCGCCACCGGTCTTCATGCCGAGCGGCCAGCCGAAGGAGTGCTGCACCAGACCCGGGCGGTGGTTTTCGGGCTTTACCTGCCAGAGTTCCTTGAGACCGATGCCGAACTTCTGGACGTCGCTGTCCCTGGAGAGATCGAACTTGGCGATCAGCTGCTTGGCGAGCGAACCGCGCACGCCCTCGCCGATCAGCGTGTATTTGCCGAGCAGCGCCATGCCGCGGGCGAAGTTCGGGCCCGGTTCGCCGTTGCGCTCGATGCCCATGTCGCCGGTGGCAACGCCGATGACGGCACCCTCGTCGTTGTAGAGCACTTCGGTGGCGGCAAAACCCGGATAGATCTCGACGCCGAGTTCCTCCGCCTTGGTCGCCAGCCAGCGACAGACGTTGCCGAGCGATACGATGTAGTTGCCGTGATTGTTCATCAGCGGCGGCATCAGGAAGTTCGGCAGGCGGATCGAGCCGGCGGGTCCCAACAACAGGAAGTGGTCGTCCGTCACTTCGGTCTTGAACGGATGGTCGGCCTCGTCGCGCCAGTCCGGCAGCAGCCGGTCGATGCCGATGGGATCGACGACGGCGCCCGACAGGATATGCGCACCGACTTCGGCGCCCTTTTCGAGCACGACAACCGACAGCTCCGGATTGACCTGCTTCAGCCGGATCGCCGCGGCAAGACCCGCCGGCCCCGCACCCACGATCACAACGTCGAACTCCATGCTCTCGCGTTCGGGCAGATCACTCATCTTGGACATGTTCGCTTCAAAGTGCTTTTTCGAGTTCCGGCAGAGCGTCGAAGAGATCGGCAACCAGGCCGTAGTCGGCGACCTGGAAGATCGGCGCCTCTTCGTCCTTGTTGATGGCGACGATGACCTTCGAGTCCTTCATGCCGGCGAGGTGCTGGATGGCACCGGAGATGCCGCAGGCGATGTAGAGATCGGGGGCAACGACCTTGCCGGTCTGGCCGACCTGCCAGTCGTTCGGCGCGTAACCGGCATCGACCGCAGCGCGCGAAGCGCCGACGGCAGCACCGAGCTTGTCGGCAACCGGCAGGATCACTTGCCTGAACTTTTCCGACGAGCCGAGCGCACGACCGCCGGAGATGATGATCTTGGCAGACGTCAGCTCCGGGCGGTCGGACGACGACAGGGCGTCGGCGACGAAGGAGGAAACGCCGGGGTTGGCGGCGGCCGAGACGCTCTCGATCGCAGCCGAGCCGCCTTCCGCGGCGGACGCGAAGGAGGCGGTGCGCACGGTGATGACGCGCTTGGCTTCGGTCGTCTGCACCGTCTGGATGGCGTTGCCGGCATAGATCGGACGTTTGAAGGTATCCGACGAGACGACCTCGATGATTTCCGAGACCTGAGAGACGTCGAGCAGAGCTGCGACGCGCGGCATGACGTTCTTGCCGACCGAGGTGGCGGCGGCAACGATCGTGTCGTAGCTGCCAGCGAGCGAGACGATCAAGGCAGCGAGCGGCTCTGCCAGGTTGTTGGCAAGCGACGCGTCGTCGGCAACGAGCACCTTGGCAACGCCGGCCAGCTTGGCGGCCTGCTCGGCTGCAACCTTGGCGCCGGCGCCGGCGACCAGCACATGCACATCGGCTCCAGTGCCACTGGCGATTTTCGAAGCGGCGCTCAGCGCCTTGGCGGTCTGGTCGGAAAGGTGGTTGCTGTCGTGGTCAGCCAGAAGAAGAATGGCCATGATAAAATCTCCCTTCCTTAAATCAGAGGACGCCGGCTTCGACTTTAAGCTTTTCGACGAGCTCGGCGACCGACTTGACCTTGATGCCGGCCTTGCGGCCCGACGGCTCCTCGGTCTTCAGCACCTTGAGGCGGGCAGCGGTGTCGACGCCGAAGTCGGCCGGCGACTTCTTGTCGAGCGGCTTCTTCTTTGCCTTCATGATGTTCGGCAGCGAGGCGTAGCGCGGCTCGTTCAGGCGCAGGTCGGTGGTGACGACGGCCGGCAGCTTGATGTCGATGGTCTGCAGGCCGCCGTCGACTTCGCGCGTCACCCTTGCTGTGCACTCTGGCGCCTTGCCGTCGCCGATCTCGACCTTGGAGGCGAAGGTGCCTTGCGCCCAGCCGAGCAGAGCGGACAGCATCTGGCCGGTCTGGTTCGAATCGTCGTCGATCGCCTGCTTGCCGACGATAATCAGGCCCGGCTGTTCAGCCTCGGCCACACCCTTGACGATCTTGGCGACAGCGAGCGGCTCGACCTGGTCTTCGGTCTCAACCAGGATGGCGCGGTCAGCACCCATGGCGAGCGCCGTGCGCAGCGTCTCTTCGGCCTTGGCCGGACCGACGGAAACGACGACGACTTCCTCAGCCTTGCCGGCTTCCTTCAGCCTGAGCGCTTCTTCGACCGAGATTTCGTCGAAGGGGTTCATCGACATCTTCACGTTCGCAAGTTCGACGCCCGAACCGTCTGCCTTCACCCGGATCTTGACGTTGTAGTCAACGACCCGCTTGACGGTGACCAGGATCTTCATGTTTGCCTCCCAAATCGTCAGCAGCCAAATCGTCAGCAGATTGTGCGGAAGCGTTCGACCATCACGTCGAGGACTTCGCTCGGGTCCCGCTTCCACCAGTTGTTTGCGGAAAAGATCTCGACCTCGCAGGGACCCGCATAACCCGCGTCTTCGACGCTCCGTCGCAGCGTCTTCAGGTCAGCGACCCCATCGCCCATCATGCCGCGATCGAGAAGCACGTCGCGCGTGTCGGCAAGCCAGTCGCAGAGGTGATAGCCGAAGATCCGCGCGGCGCCCGCGCGCTGCAACTGGGCTTGGATCTCGCTGTCCCACCACACATGGTAGACGTCTATGGCGACGCCGAGATTGGCCGCGCCGACCACGTCACAGATATCGACGGCATCGCGCAGCGTCGTCAGGCAGGACCGGTTCCCCGCATAAACAGGATTGAGCGGCTCGAGCGCCAGCTTGACGTTGAGGCCGGCGGCATAGGGTGCAATCTCGCCGACGCGATCGGCGACGATCTTCAGGCTCTCGCCCGTGCCCTTGGTTCCCGGATGCACGCCGCCGACGACGATCGTCAGCACCGATGCACCGAGCCCTGCTGCCATGTCGATCGATGACTTCGCCTCGTCGATGACCCTTTGCCGATCGACAGCTTCCGCACCGACGAGAAACGGTGCGCGGCAGAGACCGGCAATCGAGAGGCCGCATGCCCGCGCTCGTTCGCCGATTTCAATCGCGCGCGAGCCGATCTCGCGGCGCCAGAAGACGATCGAGCCGAAGCCGCGTTCCGCACAGGCGTCGATAATGCGCTCGGGCGACCAGCCCGCCCCATGGCCATCGAGGTTGTGCCCGAGGCTGGCGGTGTTCAGCGCCAGGGCGGAATGGTCGGTGGTGAAATCACGCATGGCTACGCTCCATAGAGCGCAAGCAGCTTCTTCATCCGATCCACGGCAAGCGCCGGATCGCGCAAGAGCCCGCATTGGTCAGCGAGCCTGAACAGCTCGACGAAGTAAGGCAGTGGCCGCATGGCCTGCGCGCCATTCAACATCACGAAGTGATCCTGAAAGCCGTTCAGCCAGGCAAGGAAGACGACTCCGGTCTTGTAGTACTGCGTCGGTGCCCGGAAGATCAGCCGCGCAAGCGGCACGGTCGGATCAAGCGTTGCGCGAAAGCCTGCGCGATCCCCTTCGCCAAGCCTCTCCACCGCGTAAGCCGCAGCCGGGGCCAGGGGGTCGAATATACCGAGCAAGGCATGCGAAAATCCTTCGCTGTCGCCCTCGATCAGTTCGGGATAGTTGAAGTCGTCACCCGTGTACATCTTAACGCCGGCAGGCAGCAGGCGGCGCATGACGATTTCCTTCTCCTTGTCGAGAAGGGAGATTTTTATGCCGTCGACCTTGGCTGCATCTGCGTTGATGACGGCAAGCGCGGTCTGCATCGCCGGGTCGAAATCCCTGCTGCCCCAATAGCCGGCGAGCTGCGGATCGAACATCTCGCCCAGCCAGTGCAGGATCACAGGCGCGTCACAGGCGGCTAGCACATCGGAGTAGACCTTGACGTAATCGTCCGGTCGCTCAGCGACCCGCACCAGGGCACGAGACGCCATGAGGATAAGTCGCCCGCCGACCTTCTGGATCGCCTCGACCTGTTCCAGATAGGCTCTCCGAACATCTTCGATACTGGTGACGGTCGCCGGGTCGAGATGATCAGTGCCGCAGCCATTGGCGACGACGGCGTCCGGCAGTTCTTCCCGCGTGCGGCGGATCAGTTCCAGAGCGCCCGGCCAGTCGAGGCCCATGCCGCGCTGCGCCGTATCCATCGCCTCGGCGATGCCGAGCCCGAGGCCCGCGAGATAGCGGCGGAACTCCATGGTTTTTTCCCAGTCGACGGCGGCGCGGCCGGACGGATCGCTGGCTGTGAACGGGTCGGCGACCACGTGAGCCGCGGAATAGACGACACGCGCCGGGTTCCTGCCAAGTGTCGCAGCCGCGATCGGCGTGCCGCTGAGGGCATAGTCGGACAGGCGTCCATCAGTATCGGGAAGCGCGATTTTCATGGGGACCTCAAAAGCGCGGGACGAGCATGCCGGCGTCAGCCGGGATCGTCATTCCGGTGGTGTAGGGAAGACGCCCCGCCGCAAGCGATGCGATCAGGGCACCGACTTCCTCGGGCCTTCCGACGCGCGGGAAGAGCGTGAGCCCCTCCTCCGCCCGCTCGCGATAGGCGTCGATGACGGGTGCGGTCATCTCCGTGGCGATCAGACCAGGCTGGACGTCGTAGACGGCGACATCTTCCCGTCCAAGCCGGACGGCGAGCGTCTTGGAGACCATCGCGGCTGCCGCCTTCGACGCGCAGTACTCCGACCGCTGCTCGGCCACCGCGACGGCATTCGACGAGGTGACATTGATGATCGAATGGAAGAGCGCGCCCTTGCTACGGGCGACAAGACGCCGGGCAAAGGCCTGGCTCAGAAAGAACATGCCCTTGGTGTTGACGGCGAAGCAGCGATCCCAGCTTTCCTCCGACACCTCCAGCATGTCGCCGCGCCTGAGAACGCCGACACCCGCATTGTTGACGAGCGTCGTGATCTGGCCCAGTTCGGCTTCAATCGCTGCGAGCGCGCTATCGTGGCCGGCAATCGCGCTGACATCGAAGGCCGCAGCCATGACCGGGACACCGTAAGCGGCGATCCGCTCGACTGCTGACGGCAGCTCCGCATCATCCGGCAGTCCGTTGAGCGCGACCGCAAATCCTTCCCGCGCCAGGGCTTCTGCGGCGGCAAGCCCGATCCCGCGCGAGGAACCGGTCACCAGTGCGACGGGGCGAGGCTCAGACCCGGTCATGCCCGTGCGCCCTTCTTCAGGAGTTCGCGCGCGATGATCATGCGCTGGATCTGGTTCGTGCCCTCATAGATCTGCGTGATTTTCGCATCGCGGTAGAGGCGTTCGACTTCGAACCCGCGAATGTAGCCGGAGCCGCCAAAGACCTGCACTGCATCGGCCGTCCGCTGCACGGCCACATCACCGGCAAAGCACTTGGCGATCGAACAGGCCTTGGTGGCGTCGGCGCCGCTATCGATCTTGGAAGCGGCCGAATGGACGAGCAGACGGGCAGCCTCGATGTCCTTCGCCATGTCGGCAAGGAGCCACTGCACACCCTGGAAATCAGCGATGGCCTTGCCGAACTGCTTGCGTGTCCCGGCATAGTCGAGCGCCGCTTCGAGCCCCGCCTGGGCGATACCGACGGCGAGCGCCGCGATGCCGACCCTACCCTTGTCGAGCACCGACATCATCATGTGGAAGCCGCGGCCTTCCGTGCCCAAGAGAGCGTCGGCCGAAAGCTTGACGTCGTCGAAATTCAGCGCGCCGACCTGGCTCGCCCGCTGTCCCATCTTGTGTTCCTTGGGCCCCTTTTCGACACCCGCCGCGTGCAGGTCGACGATGAAGATCGACATGCCGCGGTTTCCCGCTTCCTTGTCGGTCCTGGCCAGTACGAAGCCGTAGTCAGCGACCGGCGCGTTGTGGATCCAGATCTTGCCGCCATTGAGCCGCCAGCCGTTGCCGTCACGATCTGCCGTGGTGCGGATGCCCGAAACGTCCGTGCCGGCTTCCGGCTCGGTGATGCAATAGGCGACCTTGGCGCGCATGCCGAGGATATCCGGCAACATCGCCTGCTGGCTTTCGGTCCCGTGGCGGACGAGCAAGGTCGAGATGAGCTCGATCAGGCCGCACTGGTCGGCAACGGATGCGTAGCCGCGGCTCAGCTCCTCCATGACAAGTGCGTAAGTGAGCGTATCGAACCCCGGCCCGCCGAGTTCTTCCGGCACGCCGATGCCAAAAAGGCCGAGCTTTGCCATTTCATCGTAAAGCCCCACCGGGAAGCGCTCTTCGCGATCGAGCTCCTCTGCCATCGGGCGGATCATTTCGTCGGCAAAGGCACGCGCCATGTCGCGCACCTGCTCCTGCGTTTCGGTGAGATACATCTGCCTCGCCTCATCTATAGTAACTATCTAGTTACATATATTCTGAAGCCGGATGTCGTCAAGACGAAAAACTTGGAGGCCGAAAAGGATGCTGCTTGCACAGCCGTTTAGGGCCATGCATACTATTCACCATTCAGTTACTTATGGAGGAAAACATGCACCCTGGGCAAAAGAGAAAATTCGGAAGGACGGAGCTGGAGGTGACCGCCTTCGGTTTCGGAACGGCACCCCTCGGCAACATCTTTCGCGAGATCGACGAGGCGACCTCGGAAGCAATGTTCGCGCGCGCCTGGGAGGCTGACGTCCGCTTCTTCGACACCGCCCCGATGTATGGCCATGGCCTCGCCGAGCTGCGCACGGGTCATGCGCTGCGCTGGAAGGAACGTGACGACTTCGTGCTCGCCTCCAAGGTGGGCCGGCGTTTGCGCCCGGCGCGGCGCGACACGATCGATTTTGCCCCCTGGACGAATGCCGCACCTTTCACGATGCATTTTGACTACAGCTACGACGGGACGATGCGGGCTTTCGAGGACAGCTTGCAACGACTGGGACTGGAGCGCATGGACATGTGTTTCATCCACGATATCGACGTCTTCACGCGCGGCAGCGAGCAACCTGAAGTGTTCGAGCAGGCGATGGACGGCGCCTGGCGGGCGCTGGAAAGATTGCGAGCCGAGAAGGTCGTGAAGGCCATCGGTGTGGGCGTCAATGAATGGCAGGTCTGCGAGCAAGCGTTGCTGCGTCGCGACTTCGACTGCTTCCTGCTGGCGGGGCGCTATACGCTACTCGAACAGGATGCGCTTGATAGCTTTCTGCCGCTCTGCCAGGAGCGCGGCGCCGCCGTTGTCGTGGGCGGCGGGTTTAATTCGGGGATCCTCGCGACCGGCGCCAGGGAAGGTGCGAAGTACAACTATGCGCCGGCACCGCGCGAAATCCTTGAAAAAGTTGCAAGGATCGAAGCCGTCTGCGCTGCCTATAACGTGCCGCTGGCCGCAGCCGCGCTGCAGTTTGTTGTCGCCCATCCCGCCGTTCCATCCTTCATGGCGGGTACGCGCACGATCGAACAGCTGGAGCAGAACCTGGCCTGGTTCTCGCATCCGATCCCGACAGATTTCTGGGCGGACCTGAAGCACAAGGGCCTCCTGCGCGACGACGCGCCCGTTCCGGCCTGAGCAACGCCGAACCCGCGCCGGCAACGGCGCGGGTTAGCGGATCAGGATTGCCCTGAAGTCGTTGACGTTGGTTCCGGTCGGCCCGGGAACGAACAGGTCGCCGAGATGATGGAAGGCCGTCCAGGCGTCATTGTCGGCAAGCAGGGCCGAAGGATCGCACCCCAGGTTGCGCAAGCGCGCCATGCTCTGCCCGTCGGCAAAGGCGCCGGCATTGTCTTCCGAGCCATCGATGCCATCGGTATCGGCGGCGATTGCGGAGAAGCCGATCCCGTCGGCCGCAAGAGCGAGGGAAAGCAGAAACTCCGTGTTGCGCCCGCCCTTGCCGCCGCCTTTGATCGTGACGGTGGTTTCTCCACCCGAAAGAATGACGACAGGGCGCGAGAACGGCCGGCCGCGACCGGCGACTTCACGCGCAATGGCCGCGTGAACGCGCGCGACATCGCGGGCCTCCCCTTCGATCGAATCGGAGAGGATGACCGCGGGAACGCCAAGTGACGCAGCGCGGGCGGCGGCGGCCTCCAGCGAGAGGTTCGCAGACGCGATCACCCGGACCTCGTTCCTCGTAAAGACCGGATCGCCTGGGAGAGGCGCCAGACCTTCGTTGCCGTCCAGCCATGCGGCAACCCGCGCCGGAAGGGCAATGCCCCAGGTCTTAACCAGGTTCCGCGCCAGCGCGCGATCCGTCATGTCCGGGATGGTCGGCCCGCTGGCAACCTGCGCCGGATCGTCACCCGGCACGTCCGACACCACCAAGGTGACGACCTTTGCTGGATGGCAGGCGGCCGCAAGACGACCGCCCTTGATACCCGAGACCTGTTTGCGGATGGCGTTCATGACAGAGATCGGCGCGCCACTTGCAAGCAGGGTCTGGTTGAATAGCACCTCCTCTTCCAGCGTGAGCTGGCCCGGCGGAGACGGCAGCAGGGCCGAACCGCCACCGCAGATCAACGCAACGACAAGGTCATCTTCGGTAAGATCGCGCACAGCCTCGAAAAGCGCATCCGTTGCCTGCAATCCGGCTGCATCGGGCACGGGATGGGAGGCCTCAAGTACGCGGATGCGCGTGCACGGGGCGGCATAACCATAGCGCGTGACGACAACGCCTTCGAGCGGACCGCGCCAGAGCCTTTCGAAAGCGGCGGCGAGCTGGGCCGCCCCCTTGCCCGCCCCAATGACGACGGTCCGTCCGCGTGGCTGGCTCGGGAGATGGGCGCGCAGGGCATTTTCCGCGTCCGCAGCCTCGATCGCAGCGCGAAAGAGGTCTGCGAGGAATTCTTTATCGTCAGATTTCATGAGACACCGCCATCAAGGGCCGGGTCACCGGGAAAACGGCGCCGACCTATCGGTTGAACTTTGGCGAACGCTTCTGACGGTAGGCCGCAAGGCCCTCCATCAGGTCGCTCGACGCTGCTGCCACCGCGCCAGCAAGCGTCTCAACCACGCGTTCGCTCTCTTCACCCTCGGCCGCATTGATCAGCATCTTGGTGAGTTCCGTCGCCCGCGGCGAACGTTGCAGCACCCGCTCGGCAGCGACTTGTGCTGCGGCAAGCCCCTCGCCTTTTGCAACCACCCTGTCGACAAGCCCGAGCGACAGCGCCTCCCCGGCACCGTAGACCTCGCCGAAAAGCGCCATGCGTCGCACCAGCTGGGCTCCGAACCGGCGAGAGGCGCGTTGCGTGCCCGACCATCCGGGGATGATGCCGAGACCCGGCTCGGGCTGGCCAATCTTCACATGCGCCTCGGCTATGCGCAGGTCGGCACAGGCTGCAAGTTCAAGTCCGCCGCCCAGCGCATGCCCGTTCAAGACGGCGATTAGCGGCACGGAAAGGCGCGCCAGCGCATCGAAGGCGTCGTGGCCATCACGCAGCCAGCGACGGGAAAACATGTCGGCGTCGAGGCTGCTCCACGCATCGATGTCGCCGCCGGCGCAGAAGGATCTTTCGCCTTCGCCCGAGAGTATCGCCACCCGCGCATTCGAACGCTCGATGGCGCGGCAGGCCTCAACAAGCACCTCCACCATGTCCGCGTCGATCGCGTTCAGCTTCTCCGGACGACGGAGCGTCAGCCGCGCGACGTGATCAGTGACGACCAGTTCAATCCGCGGATCACTCACAACGAAAGCCCCATGGCTTCAGGGCGAAACAGGGCGCCGTCCATCCGCTTCAGCGTCTTTGAAACCCGAAGGGGCGTTGCCGCCTGATCAAGCACGTCCCGTTGAAGGTCGAGACCCGGCGCAACTTCGGTAACAACGAGCCCCTCGCTGTCGAGACGGATGACGCAGCGCTCCGTGACGTAGCTGATGTCCTGCCCTTGAGCCCGGGCGCGCTTGCCGGAAAAGCTCACCTGATCGACCTTCGGCACGAACTTGGCGATGCGGCCCTCCTTGTCGATCACCAGCCGGCCATCCTCGACGCGCATCTTGGCGCCGGCATTGAAGTTGCCGGAGAAGACGATCTTCTTTGCGCGCGAGGTGATGTCGACGAAGCCGCCGGCGCCGGCCGTGCGGTGCGGGGTGGCCGCAAGACGGCTGACATTGACCGAGCCCTCGGCGTCGATTTCCAGGAAGGACAGCAGCGAGCAGTCAAATCCGCCCGCCTGGAAGTAACAGAACTGATGCGGCGAGGCGACGAAGGCCTCGGCGTTGGATGCACAGCCGAACTTGAAGTCGAGCAATGGAACACCGCCGACGGCTCCCTGTTCGATCACCCAGGTGACCTTGCCGTGATGCCCTTCCTCGATGAGTATCCGTGGCACGTTGGCTGATATGCCAAAGCCAATGTTGACTGCCCAGCCATCCTCGAGCTCCTGCGCCACACGTCGAGCAATCACCTTGCCGACGTCCAGCGCCGGCGTGCGAAACGTCTCGAGCGGCCGGAAGAGCTCACCTGAGATCGCCGGGTCGTAGGGCGTTGCCGTCGTCTGCAGCTGATCCGGCGCCTCAACGATGATGTCGACGAGGATGCCGGGCACGCGCACATCGTGGGGACGAAGGGTGCCACTTGCCGCCACGCGCTTGACCTGAGCGATCACAAGACCGCCGGAATTGCGGGCTGCGAGTGCCATTTCCATCGCGCCGAGCGTCGCCCCTTCCTGTTCGAAGGTCAGGTTGCCCTTCTCATCGGCGGTCGTTGCGCGAATGATCGCCACATCGGGGCGGATGGCCGGAAAATGCAGCCAGTCCTCGCCCTCGAACGACACGCGCTTGACGATCGGTTCCGCCCGCGCCCGGTCATTCATGGCACAGCCATCCTGTTCGGGATCGACGAAGGTCTCCATCCCCACCTTCGTCAGCACGCCCGGACGCTTGGCAGCACCTTCACGCAGCATGTCGAAGACGATGCCGGAGGGCACGTTAAAGGCGGCGAGTTCCTCCTTCAGGATCATTTGCCAGATGAGCGGCGGCTCGGCGTTGCTTGGCCCGGAGGGATAGGAGCCGCCGATGATCTTCACCAGCATTCCGGGCTTGGCGATGTGATCGACGCCGCGCGTCCCGAAAAAGTCGCCGGCGGCGATCGGGTGAATGGAGGTGAGGCAGCGCGGATGGCCTTCGCTGTCAAAGCGCTCGCCGAGCGCTTTCAACACCGCATCGGGGCAGCAAAGGCCGGACGAAGAGTTCACGGCGACGACCGAGCCATCCTTGATGAGCCGCACCGCCTCCTGCGCGCTCTTCACCTTCTTCATCGCCTGATCCTCCGTTTTTCATTGCCTGAAGTAACTAACTAGTTATATGTTAATTCGCGACAAGACAAGCCGGCCGGCGCGATTTTCGAATGACCGGCATTCGACGCCAGTTCGGCAATCGACCAAGGGGGAGGCATGAATATCTACTTCCAGAAGAACTTTCAGCGCGGCTTTGGAACGTACCCGCTGAAGGGGGACGAACTGCGACGAGCGATCGAGGCCGCTATCGACGTCGGCTATCGTGCCTTCGATACGGCGCAGATGTATGGGAACGAGGCTGACACCGGCGAAGCACTGGCGGAATGCGGCGTTCCCCGTTCTGAACTCTGCATCACCACGAAAGTGCATCCGGACAACTACACGGACGAGACGTTTCTCCCCTCGGTCGAGGCGAGCCTTCGAGCCCTGAAGACCGATTGCGTCGACGTCCTTCTCTTGCACTGGCCGCCGGCCAACGGAGAGATCGCCCCCTCGCTGCGCATGCTTCGATCCGCTCTGGAACGAGGGCTGACGAGATCTGTCGGCGTGTCGAACTACACGGCGGCTATGATGCGGGAAGCGCGATCCATCATCGACGTTCCGCTCGTGACCAATCAGGTGGAATTCCACCCGCTTCTCAACCAGGAGAAACTGCTCGCGGCCGCCGCGGAAACAGGAATCCCGATCACCTCCTATGCGTCGATCGCCCGTGGAGAGATCTTCAAACACGGCCTTTTTTCCGAGATCGGCGAGACCTACGGCAAGTCCGCAGCACAAGTGGCGCTGCGCTGGATTATCCAGAAAGGCGTTCCGCTCAATACCATGTCCACCAAGCCGGCAAACATCCGCGCGAACTTCGAGATCATGGATTTCACTCTCTCGTCGATCGACATGCAAAGGATCGACGCGCTGACGGCCACCGGTTACCGCATCATCAAACCAGGACAACTTCCCTGGGTTCCTGAATGGGACTGATAGAAAAAGGGCGGCCCACGAGCCGCCCTTTTTTTACGATCGGCCAGCCTGATCAGGCATTGCCGCGGATCATGTCTGCGGCCTTTTCCCCGATCATGATCGTTGCCGCGTTGGTGTTGGACCCGACAAGGCTCGGCATGGTGGAACTGTCGCAGATGCGGATGCCGTCAAGCCCGTGCACGCGCAGTTGCGGATCGACCACCGACATCTCGTCGCGCCCCATCTTGCACGTGCACGTCGGATGATAGGATGTGCGACCGTACTGGCGGGTATAGGCGATGTAGTCCGCTTCCGTGCGGACATCCCGGCTCGGGAAGTGCCTGATCTTGATGTACTTCTCCAGCGAAGGCTGAGCGAAGATCTCCTGACTGATCTTGACGCCTTCGACCGAGATCTTCACGTCTTCGGGGTCAGCAAGGAAGTTCGGATCGATCATCGGAAGATCGCGCGGGTCCGCTGAGCGAAGAGTGACAGTCCCACGCGACTTCGGGCGCAGCGTGTAGGAATTTAGCGTAATGCCGGAGGAACCCTTTGGCACACTGGGCACGCCGGCTTCCGCGCCGGCACCGGCGAGGAAATGGAACTGCAGATCCGGATAGGGACTCGTCTTGTCGCTGTACCAGAATGCCCCGCCCTCAACCACGTTGGAGGTGATTGGGCCGGAGTTAAACAGTGTGTATTGAAGACCCGCCCAGATCGACCAATGCAGCTTGTTGTACTTGTCGAGGCTGTCGTGATCCTTCAACTCCGCGACGATATCGACGCCGAAATGGTCTTGCAGGTTTTCGCCGACGCCGGCCAGATCCTGGATCACATCGATGCCGTGGCTGCGAAGTGCCGCGGCAGGACCGACGCCCGAAAGCATCATCAGCTTCGGCGTGCCGATCGCACCCGAGGTCAAGAGCACCTCGCTGTCGGCGCGCGCGGTCATCCGCTTGCCATCGACCTGATAGTCAACGCCGACCGCGCGTCGCCCTTCAAAGACGACACGCAGCACGAGCGCCCCGGTCATGACCGTGAGGTTCTTGCGCTTCAGGGCCGGCCTGAGATAACCGACCGCTGCAGAGCAACGGCGGTTGTTCCGGGTTGTTGTCTGGTAGACGCCAGATCCTTCCTGGAGCGGACCATTGAAATCAGGATTGTAGGGTATGCCGAGTTCCTGGCAGCTTTGTACGAAGGCGCGCGTCATGCGCTGCGGCTCGGGAATGTTCGACACGCCGAGTGGGCCGTCCGTTCCGTGCCATGTGCCCGAGAGGATCGTATTGCCCTCGGAGCGCAGGAAGTACTTCTGGATATCCTTGAACCCCCAGCCGTCAGCCCCCTCCTCGACCCAGCGGTCGTAATCACCAGGATGCCCACGCGTGAACACCTCCGCATTGATCGAGGAGCCACCGCCGAGCACCTTTGCCTGGGCGTAGAGGATTTCACGGTTGTTGGCGTGTTTTTGGGGCGCGGTCTTCAGTCCCCAGGTCAACGGACCGGCGGTCATCTTGGCAAAGCCGACGGGCATGTGGATCAGCGGATGACTGTCGCGCCCGCCGGCCTCGATGAGGCAGACGCGCGCCGACGGATTTTCAGAGAGTCGCGCCGCCAATACGCAACCGGAGGAACCGCCTCCGACGATCACATAATCATAGCCTTGCGACATCATGCAATCCAATGCGAACGCTTGCCGATCTCGACGTGAACGGACTTCACCTGCGTATACTCCTCAACCCCGTAGACGCCGGCCTCACGGCCCCAACCGGACTGCTTGAAACCACCGAGCGGCATCTCAGGGCCACCCGCCATGATCGTGTTGACCCAAAAGCGGCCGGCACGCACTTTCCGTGTCACGGTCAGCGCCTTGTCGATGTTCTTCGTCCACACGCTCGCCGCCAGGCCGTAGACCGTATCATTGGCGAGCTGGATGGCTTCCTCGACCGTGTCGAAATGCATGGAGCACAGAACCGGGCCGAAAATCTCGTCGCGCGCAATCGCCATGTCGCGGGAAACATCGGAGAAAAGCGTCGGCGCGATGTACTGGCCGTGGCCAAGATCGATCGTCTCGCCACCGGTGAGAAGCTTGGCGCCTGCCGCCTTGCCCTTGGCGATATAGTCCAGGATCGTGGCGTTCTGGGCCTCAGTGGTGATGGCGCCCACCTGGGTGCCTTCGTCCAGGGGATCGCCGACCCGGATCTTTTTCATCTTCTCGACCAGGAGTTTTTCGAACTCCGCCGCGACAGAACGCTCGACGATCAGGCGCGACGACGAAACGCAGCATTGTCCGGTGTTGAAGCTGATGCCGAAAGCGGCGCCGTCAGCGGCATCCTCAAGGTCGGAGTCGGCAAAGACAATGATGGGGTTTTTGCCACCGAGCTCGAGGCCCAGCTTCTTGAAGTTGCTGTCGGCGGCAGCGTGGACGCAGGAGCGCCCAACGGCCGTCGATCCCGTGAAGGAAAGCATGTCGACGTCAGGATGTTCGGCAAGCGCCTGCCCGATCGAGCGGCCGGAACCGGTGACGACATTGTAGACGCCGGCAGGCAGGCCGGCTTCGGCCAAAACCTCGGCCAGAAGCAGCGTGGTCACGGAGGTGACTTCAGACGGCTTCACCACCATGGTGCAGCCGGACGCCAGGATGAAAGGCACGCGCTCGCACAGGATCAGGAACGGAAAGTTCCAGGGCGTGATCAGGCCGATGACACCGATCGGCTCGCGCAGCACCATACCGAACAGGTCGTCACCGAGCGAATTGAAGCTGTCGCCGTGCAGGAGGCGGGCGGCACCGGCGCCGACCTCGAAGCAGGCAATGCAATGATCGATCTCGCCGCGCGCCTGCGAGATCGGCTTGCCGTTTTCGAGCGTCTCCCAATAGGCGATCTCGTCCCGGCGGCGACGCAGGATTTCGGCGACGCGCAAGAGAACGCCGGCGCGCGCAGCCCCGGAAAGCCCGGACCAGCGGCGGTCCTCGAAGGCATTGCGCGCCGCAGCTACCGCCGCGTTCAGATCATCGATCGTGCAGCGAACGGTGCGCGTGACCGGCGTACCATGGCCTGGCGAGGCGCGTTCGAAGTGGTCGGTCCCTTCTTTCCACTGCCCGTCGATGAAGAACCCGAAGCTGCGCGCTGCGGACGGGGGAGCAAGAAACGTCTTCGTCTGGTCCATCTGGTACCTCCACTTCGATAGTTTACGCCGCGATGGCGATCTGGGTCTTCAGGTGTTGCGGCCGCTCGCCGATCGTCTCGAAGGCTTCCTGAATGGCCTCCAGCGGATAGCTTGCCTTGGTGAAATCCTGCGTGCGGAACCGGCCATGCGACAGAAGCGTGAGTGCGTCGTGCATATCCTCGCCCATCCCGGCAACAGAACCTTTGAGGCTCCCTTCTTCCAACACCGTTCGCAGGCTGTCGAGAGCTACGGTCTCGCCGGGCGGGGTGATGCCGAAAAAGGCGACATGGCCGCCGCGTCGCGCAAGATCGAATGCCTGTTCGTAGAGCTTCCGGTTGCCGACGCTCTCGATCACGAGATCCGCCCCGCGTCCGCCGGTCATCTTGCGAACCACGGCTTTCAGTTCGGTTGGATCCGACACCGCCGCATCCGCCCCGGCCTCGATCGCCATGCGGCAACGGTCTGGCGAAAGGTCGGCGACAATGATCGGCGCCGCGCCGACAAGGCGCATCATCTGCACATGCAGGTTTCCGATCGGTCCGGCGCCAAAGATGAGGATCGATTGGCCGAACGTCGCCTGCGCCTTACGCGCCGCACGAACGACGCAGGCGACCGGCTCCGTGAGCGCAAGCACCGCATCGGCGATGTCAGCCTGAACCGGGATCGCCAGTCGCGCCGGAACCGCTACATATTCGGCAAAGGCGCCGTCCCGACCGATACCGACCTGCGTAACCTCGGCGCAGTTCAGAACCTCGTTGCGACGGCACCAATAGCAGCTGCCGCAGCCGATGTTGATATCGACCACCACGCGTGCTCCGGCCGCAAGATGGCGGACGTTGGCGCCAAGCTCGGCGATCGTTCCGCTGAACTCGTGTCCTGGGACGAGCGGAATCCGGTCAGCCGCGTAGTGGCCGTTGAAGATATGAATGTCCGTACCGCAGATGCCCGTGCGCGCGACCCGGACGAGCACATCGTCCGGTCCGACGATCGGCAAGGCGACCTCCCGAACCTCGAAGCGTTTCGGGGCAGTGAGCACGGCGGCGCGCATGGTCGTCATTGCAACTCTCCTACTTCACGGTGCGCAGCTTGGCGCGATCGATCGTCAGGGCAATGGCAATGATCAACACGACGCCGAAGACGATCTGCTGCCGGGTCGCGTCGATCTCGAAATACAGCATCGACGATCGGATGACCGCAACGATCAAGGTGCCGACCACGGTGTTCATCACGCCGCCGACACCGCCCGTCAAAGGCGTGCCACCGACCAGCACGGCAACGATTGCCGGCAACAGGAATCCATTGGCGATCGTCGGTGCGCCGCCGGAGAGCTTGACCGCAAAGAGCAGGCCGGCAATGGACGCAAGTGCACCGGAGATCGCGAATGCAAGGATCTTGTAGCGCGCAACATCGATACCGGACGCGGCGGCGGCCAATTCGCCGGCACCGACCGCCTTCAAAACGCGGCCGAGCGTCGTGCGCCGTTCGATGAAGAGGCAGAGAGCCACGAGCCCCGCGGCAATCAAGAGTTCGTTGGGGACGCCCCAAGTATGACCAATCATCCAGCCGAAGGTTTCGTTGCGCTGAGCGGCGTCCATGTTGAGCGCGCGCTGACCCGAAAGCCACTGCGCAACCGAGAACGCAACGCCGCCGACCGCAAGCGTGGAGATGAAGGACGGCACGAAAAGCCGTGTCGTCACGAAGCCGGATAGCGTGCCAAGGAGAAAGCCGGCAACGACGCAAAGTACGGCAACCCAGGCACCGAGCGAGGCAAGGTAAACCGAGGCGATGACCGTCACCATGTTCGCCATCGACTGGGCCGACAGGTCGATGCCGCCGATATAGATGGCGAAAGTGAGACCGAGCGCCATGATGAAGAGTGGCACGATGTCGCCGGCAATGCCGAGAAGGTTCGTGGGTCGCAGGAAACCGGGATCGGTGATGCCGACGACGGCGACGAGCACCAGGAGCGTTATCCAGGGAAGGTGCGGTTTGAGGCGCTGAATATCCATTGGTCCCTCAGATCATGTAGTGCAAAAGGTCATAGGGCGTGGGCTTGGAACCCGGTTCGCAGGCGAACTGTTTCTGGATGCGCCCGTCCTTGACGACGATGATGGTGTGCGAAAGGCCGATTGCCTCTTCCAATGTGTCGGCAACCAGCACGATGCCGACGCCCGCCGCACTCATGGCGCGGATCATGTCGTAGACATCTTCCTTGGCGCCAATGTCGAGACCGCGCGTCGGATGGTCGAGCAGCATGATGTCGGAACCGGCCGAACGCCACTTGGCCAGAACCACCTTCTGCTGGTTTCCGCCTGAAAGATTGCCACAATCCGCAAACTCGGAATGGGCCTTGATCGACAATTTCTTGATCCATTCACGGGCAAGCGCCCGCTCCTCGCCGACGCGCAGCACACCACCTTTCGAGCGGTGTTTCATCTGCGAAAGCGTCATGTTTTCGTAGACGTTCATGCCAGCAACAATGCCCTCGATCTTGCGCTCGCGGGGCACATAGCCGACGCCACGAGAAACCGCGTGCCGCGGTGAAAGATCGGTCGCATCGCCTCCCTTGATGCGCAGACGGCCGGTGCTCGGCGTCAGCATGCCGTAGATCGTCCTGAGGATTGCCTCGCGCCCCGAACCTTCCGTACCGACAAGACAAAGCACTTCACCGGCATGCAGCTTGAGCGAGATGTCCTGGATGCGGCCAGGAAGGCCCACCTGGTCCATCTCGACGAGTGCCTTTGCGGCCTCGAACGGCTTTTGCAGATGCTCGCGGTAATATTGCTTGTCGACATTGCGACCGACCATCTTGTGCTGGATGGCCTCGGCCGGGGCAGCACCACGGTCGACGACGTCCACGACCTCACCATCCTTCATCACGTAGATGCGATCGGAAAGTTCCATCACCTCGTCCATGCGATGCGAGACGAAGATGAACGAGGCCCGCGTCACCAGTTCCCGCACAAGCTTGAACAGCAGCTGCACCTCTTCCTTTGAAAGAACCGAGGTCGGCTCGTCGAGCAGGATGACGAGATCCCCCTCCACGCGCTCTTCGAGCGTCAACACCTTGGCGAGCTCGACGAGCTGACGTTGGGCAAAGGAAAGCTTCGACGTCACCATCGCCGGATCGATATCGAGTTTCACCTTGGCAAGCTGACGGCGTGCGGCTTTCGCCATAACCTTCCAGTCGACGACACCGAAGCGGGTGAACTGTCGTTCATAGCCGAGGAAGATGTTCTCCATGACGGTCAGGTTCGGGATCAGCGACTGCTCCTGGAACACCATCCCGATGCCCTTCTCCATCGCCTGGCGCGGATTGGCAAAGCGAACGGGCGTTCCGTTGATAAGGACCTTGCCGCCATCGGGCTGGTAGGCGCCATAGATCACCTTCATCAAGGTGGATTTGCCAGCGCCATTCTCCCCCACAAGTCCGACGATCTCGCCGCGCTTGATGTGGAAGTCGATTGCCTTTAGCGCGTGAACGCCGGGGAATTTCTTGTCGACAGCCTTGAGCTCGTACATGGCGTGCCTCACTTGACGAAGGAAAGCATCTTGCGGTCGGTCGAAAGCACGACGGCAAGAATGACGAGCAGGCCGAGCATGCCGTCCTGGATGAAGTCGGGCAGACCGATGACGACCATGCCATTGTCGATGACGTTCACGATCAGCACGCCGACAAGTGCGTTCCAGACGCCGCCGATGCCGCCCCAGAGCGCCACGCCACCGACAACGACCGACGTGATGGAGACGAACATGAAGTTCGCACCGGTCACCGATTCCGCCTGGCCGATGCGCGCCACCACGAGGATTGCGGCAATGGCGTAAAAGACGCCGGCAAGCGCAAAGCCGGTCACGCGAACGCGGGTAACATTGAGGCCCGAGGCATGCGCGAGATCCTCACCGCCGCCAACCGCGTAGAAGTTGCGGCCAAGCGTGGTGTGGGTCTGAATGAACCAGGCAACGACGAGGAAGAAGGCAGCGACGTAGACCATTAGCGGGAAACCCAACAAACGCACCGTCAGCAGGCCCCGAAAGGTCGCGTCGCTTACTTTGACGATGTCACCGCCGGTGAGCAGGATCGCGGCCCCCGTCCCGACGAAGCCCATGGCAAGGCTCGCCATGAAGGACGGTATCTTCAGCTTCACATGGACAAGCCCGTTTAGCAGTCCGATCACGCCGCCGAGAAGGAGAACAAGCGGAATGGCGACCCAACCGGAAGGGGCGAGCGAGCCACCGAAATGGGCAAAGATGAACGCAAAGGCCACGGCCGTGAGGGAGACCGTTCCCTCCATCGAGAGGTCGATCGATCCCATGACGATGATGAAGGTGACGCCGACGGCAACCATGAGTGCCGGAGCTGCCGCAATCGCGATGCGGGCGAAGTTCCGCGAGGAAAAGAAAGTCGGGTTGAGCGCGGTGAAGAAGATCACCAGCGCAATCAGCACCAGAAGCGGCGCCCATTTGATCAAGGTTTCGCGCGATAGGCGACGTGTCACGTCAGACACCCCTCTTTTAGAAAGTCACAAGGGGAACGGGGCGGCGGCACACAGGCTGCCGCCCAGCTGGTCGAAATTTCAGTACTGGATCTGGCCGTTGGACGGCCCCCAGAAATCCGTCCAATTGTAGGTCGGGACGGAGTCGAGATACTTCGCCTTGAACTCGGCGGCATCCTTGGCCGTGACCAGGATCGTCGGGCCGTAGAACTCGCGGTGTTCCTTCGGCTCTTCGGACGGCTTGAAGCTGCCGATCGCCGCGTGATAGGCGAGTGCCGCGCTGATGCCGCCGCCCCAGTGCGGGTTGGTGAAGACGGTCGCCAGGAGCTTGCCGTCCAGCACCATCTGCACGGCCTCCGGATTGCCGTCATAGGAAACGATCGGCATGTCCTCGATACCCTCGGCGCGCAGGGCCTCGATGACACCATAGGCGATGTTGTCGTTGGCGCAGTGTACGCCCTTGATCTTGTCGCCGTAGCGGGTCAGGAACGACGCCATGAGGGCCGCACCCTTCTGCGTGTCCCAGTCGGCCGGCTGCGCATCGAGCAACTCGATGTTCGGGAAATCTTTGAGTGCGTTCTTGAGGCCGTTCAGGCGCTCGACTGCCGGGTTGTTGGCGGCGATGCCACCGAGGTGCACCACACCACCTTCACCACCCATCGCCTCAAACAGGATCCGCGCGGTCTGTTCAGCAGGCTTCTCATCCGACCAGGTCATATGGGAAACGTAGTTGTCGCCGAAATCCCAAGGATGCAGGTCGTCGGTCTTGTTCCAGATCGTTGAAATGTAGGCGCCCGCTGCCTGAACCGCCTCGACAACGGGTCTGGCGTTGGGGCTGTCGTTTGCATCGCAGGCGATCGCGCAATTGCCGTTGTTCTTGGCGAGAAACGCCTTGATGTCGGCGAGCGACTTTTCCGTAGACCCCTCGTTGATCAGGCTGACGAGTGCGCTCTTCGGCTTGCCGAGCGATTCCACGAAAGCCTCGCCCCCGGAAACGACCGAATTCCAGTAGGCAGACGCCCTGTCGCGATAGCTCCAGGCAATTGCCGGATCCGTCAATGCAGCCTGCGCCGTGCCGCGACCGAACGCCATCGGCACCGTCATGGCGCCAACGCCGGCTGCAGCGGCAAACAAGAAGTTGCGACGGCTTACCGTCTCGCGTTCGATAAAATCCTTAATAAAGGTCGACATGCCAATCCTCCCATATCCTCGGTGAGCGTTCCCCGTCCCACACGGGTTGAAAATGCAGGTTCGCAGGTGGCGGCGCACGCTTGTCGCCCTGGCCTCCTCCGGCCCTCGTCAGTCCCACTTAACGCACTAACTAGTTACTTCTTTACAAAACCCCGAGTCAAGTGCTTTTAATGGGCACAAGCGCCGACCGACCTGACGAACCGCTTTGACGGATCAGCTTTCCGGCGTGTATGACTTTCAGCGCAGCAGGCGCGAGGGCGACGGAGGAAGGGCTTTGAGCATCACGAACGAAGACACGGAAAAATCTGCCCGAAAGCCACGCATCAGAGACGCCGAGGCAACGAAGGCGCGCATTCTGGACGCGGCCAAGAAAGAGTTTGCGAAGAATGGCTTGGGAGGCGCGCGGGTCGACGTGATCGCCGAGAAGGCCAACGCCAACAAGCGGATGATATACCACTATTTCGAGAGCAAGGAGCGGCTGTTCCAGACCGTTCTCGAAGATGCCTATATCGACATCCGAACGGCTGAACAAAAACTCAAGCTCGACGACCTGGAACCGAAGGCGGCGCTTGCCAAACTCGTCCAGTTCACCTGGGAATATTACCTGAAGAACCCGGAGTTCATCACGCTGGTCAACAGCGAGAACCTTCACCGCGCGAAGCATTTGAAGAAGTCCGAGGTCATCAAGGCCGCCAGCCGCAAGTTCGTCAACATGGTCGGCGACATTCTCGAACGCGGCGCGGCACAGGGCGTGTTTCGGTCGGGCGTCGACCCTGTGCAGCTCAACATCACCATTGCAGCGATCGGCTATTACTACCTGACCAACCGTTTCACCGGATCGATCATTTTCGAACGTGATCTCATGGCCAAGGAAGCGATTGACGAACGACTGCAGTTCAACGTCGACACCATCATGCGCCTGGTATGTGCCTAACGCGTCGCGCCAGGCACATACACGAACGATAGCCGGGCATATCGGCCCGGCGCTTGGCTAGGCCCAATCGATAACGATGAACGGCTGCTCAATCGCGCGCCGCGCAATGTCCGAATAGAGTGACGCGGGATCGTCTGGCGTCACGTGGCGGATCAGGCCCTCAACCGCTATCAGGCCTTCAGACAGCCATTCGAGCGCGCGCGAGAAGCCACCGAAGACGCTATGCGGTGCATTGTTGTACCCTTCGAGCAGTTCTTCCCAAACGAAGTCGCGACCGAGCATCGGAACCTCCCATTCCCAGCCTGAGCGCAGCGTCACCAGGTTGAAGAAGACTGCCTGCATGAGTTCGTGCGCAGAAAATTCGGTCGCCCGCCTCCAGGGAACACCAACCATGACGACTTCACCAAGCTTGCGGACAAGACGGCAAGCATCGATGATGGCACCCTCATGACCTGAACAATCGACGACGAGGGCGACTTTTCCGGTCAGGTCCGATGCGTCGCCTATAGACGCTCGGCAATCCGCAATTCCGCTTCGACCGGCCTGAGCGCGCCTGACCGGATCCGGATCGACCACCGTCACGCGATAGCCGCCGATCGCAAAGAGGTGCGCAGCCAGGAAGCCAACCGGCCCCGCCCCCGAAACGACCACGCGGTCACCCGGACGCGCCTTCGTCGTCATCAGGCTCGTCATCGACACCCCCATCAAGCGGGCGAGAACGGCGCGATCCGGGGACAATCCATCCGGCAACGCCAGAGTGTGTCGGGCATCGTGGGTCTGCGTGGAACGATGCTGCCCCATTGCAAAGCGCCGGTTACCGACGCTGACGCCATCGACATCCTCTCCGATCTCGGTCACCTCGAAGACAGCCGCATAGCCCGGCCGGATGGGAAACACGTCACCGTTGGCCCAGCCAAGCTCCGTGCCCTGACTGATCAGAGTACAGAGCGTTCGCCCACGGATCTGACCGGGCAGTAGCGCACCGTCTTCGTAGTTGCCGAGCACAAATGTCTGCTTTGTGCTTATCAGGATTTCTTGAGGCACGGCTTTCCTTTCCGGCTTTTGGCCAGGGGTTCTCATGTCTGTGATTTTGATTGGCCGCTTGAGATGCAGCGACTACGGCCGGGAGTCAGCTGCCGCTGACGGGCGACCACTGCCGAGGACCGCCAGCGCTTTCGTATCCGAGCGGTCCCGGCATGCTGACGATCTCCAAAAACTGCCCCCAGGGAGCTTTGAGATAGAGCCAGGTAAGCCCGGCCATCGCGCCGCTTTCGACAAGAGTCGGCCCTTCAAGCAAATCGACGCCGGCGGCACGAAGCCGCTCTGCCGCGCGTTCGCAGTCGTCAACCTCGAAGGCTAAGTGAAAGCCACCGGTCTGGCTGTTGCGCTTCAGCGGCTCTTCCTCGCCGGTCTCGCCGGAGTACTGGAATATCTCGAGGTTCGTGCCGTTCCCGACCCTTAGAACCTTGATGTTCTCTATCCGTCTGCCCGAGGGAACACCGAGGCGCCGAAGCATGAACGCGTCGTCAGCTTCCACTTTGCCTGTTTCAAGGCACGTCACCGCTCCGAAGATCACCTCGAAAAAGCGGACAGCCTCTTCGAGGTTCGGCACAGTGAACCCCACATGCTGCATCCCGTAAATCTTCACTTGAACCTCCCAATTCGCAAGAACATTCGTCACACAATTATGTAACTAGTTAGTTATTTTTGAGTCAAGACATCAAGAGATGGGAGGTCGAATGCGATGGCGTGGAAAAGGCCCGAATTGTTGAGAGGATATCGACCGCGACAGTACCGGCCACATGACCTGAGCTCTCGGTTTTTCAGCGAAGGGGCACGCTCGCGGTGATGCTGCGGCGATGTTCGGGCGGTGGGCTGTTCACAGCCGGCGAATGCGGCGGCAGAACTCAGCTTCCGGCGGGCGCCCCTGAGAGCGCCTCGCTGCCGACGGCATCTCGTTTGGGGATGGTTCCCACCTCAGCCACAGCATTTGGAAGCGGATGAACTACAGCACGAGGCTTCCGTAGCGGCTTTCTCGGCCAACCAGCGGTCCCGAGGCTTGCAGCTCGCAGGCCGTGGCGTCAACGCGACCTGGAGAGTGTCGTCTTCCGCGACAGGAGCGTTCGCGCAGAACAACTGCATCGGCCGGACGCCATCGCTCACTTCGAAGGTCAGCTTTGCGGAGCCGTCGAGACGAACGTGTTCGGAAACCTTGCGGACGATGGCCGAGAACTTCCCGGCCGTCATATGGGTCCGCTCGCCCTCCTCGATGTCCCACAGCTGCACGAAAATCTCCGACCAGGCTTCCGGATTTGCCCCGCAATCAAGCGCGGAGAACTGGCCAGCCTTGACCTCGGTCACGTGATAGCCGGGCTTCACGGGCTTTCCGTCATACAGGAAGACCAAGGGCAGGTCCGGTGTCTCTGCGGCTCTGCCGAGCAACTCCCCAAGCGAGATATCGGTTTTGTCGGATTGGCTATTGTCGATCGCGCCCATTTGTGGCTATCCTCAATTTCAATGATTCAAGGATTATTGAAATATGGATGATCGTCAAGCCCTCTCCTCCTTCGCCGCGCTTTCACAGGAAACCCGACTTTCCATCGTGAGGACCCTGGTCATCGCCGGCCCTGAAGGTCTGGCCGCCGGCGCGATTGCCGAACGCATGGGCGTCTCTCCATCAAACGTCTCGTTCCACCTCAAGGAACTCGAAAGATCAGGCCTCATCTCCCAACGCCGGGAGTCCCGCTCGATCGTCTATAACGCAAGTTACGACACGCTGGCCGATCTGGTGACTTTCCTGATGGAAGACTGCTGCGCGGGGCATCCCGGCATCCGCGGGTCCGTCGAGCGATCCGCCAGTTGCTGTTCGAGCAAAGCATAGCCCGTCAAGGAACACGTCATTGCATACGATCAAGGTTCCGGCGGGCATCGTCTCCGCTCTCGGTGTCACGCAGATCATCGGTTACGGCACTCTCTACTATTCCTTCAGCATCCTCGCACCCGGAATGGCCAAAGACCTTGGCATCAGCCTGGAGCGGGTCTTCGCCGTCTTCTCGGTCTCGCTGTTCATCGGCGGCCTGTCTGCTCCGTTCATCGGCAGGCACATGGACAAGATCGGTGCGGCAACGGTGATGACGCTGGGGTCGGCCCTTGCGGCGTTAACGCTGGTGCTTTGTGCATGGTCGCCGTCTGTGTCGCTCTTTGTCCTTGCGATTGTCCTCCTCGAAGTGTCCTCCGGGATGGTCCAGTATCAGGCGGCCTTCGCAACACTGGTCGAAAGCGAACCTCGCACCGCGTCCCGCAGCATCACCTATCTGACACTCATCGGCGGCTTTGCCTCCACCATCTTCTGGCCGATCGCCGCGACACTGACCGGATATCTGACCTGGCGGGAAATCTATCTGGTGTTCGCCGTCCTGAACCTAATCGTCTGCATGCCCCTACACTACTGGATCATGCGTGCCGGAAGGCTGAGTTCCAAAACGGACGAGACAAGAACCCGCGAGGTCGTTGCCGGCGCTCTCGAACCCCAGGCGCGTCGCCGTGGCATGCTGCTGGTCTCCTTTGCCTTCTCTCTTTCGGGCTTCACCCTCGCCGCGATCCTTGCCCACATGGTGCCGATGCTCGGCGCGATCGGACTTGGCAGTGCGGCGGTCGTGATCGGTTCCTTGTTTGGTCCGGCCCAGGTCATGAGCCGCCTGATCAACATGGTCTTCGGAAAGAGCCTGTCGCCGCCCGCGCTTGCGATTGTCTCTGCCGCTCTCATGGTCAGTGGCGCGGTAATACTCGGGGTGTCAGGTGATTGGCTGCCAGGTGCGGTGGCTTTCGCCATCTGTCTTGGTCTTGGGTCGGGGATCAACAGCATCGCTCAGGGGAGCTTGCCCCTCTATCTCTTCGGGTCCGCTGGCTATGGCGCGATCACGGGCAAGATGGCTGCGGCAAGGTTGGCGACTGGCGCGGCCGCCCCGTTTGCGTTCGCGGCCGCTATGAACCACGTCGGAACAACCATCTCGCTTTTCGTCATCGCCGCGTTGGGTACGCTTGGAATCCTGGCGTTCGTGGCTGTCGCTTTATCGGTGCGTCGCGACCGCGTTGCCCGATAATGGAGGAGCGTACATAAGTGTCCGCGGATCACCGCCATGAAAGCCGAGCCTCCGTGAACACTCAGATCAAATCCACGACGTCACGCAGTCATCCGGCCGTTTTCGGCGGCAGAGCCACCATCGGCGCACTCGGCGGGTTGATAGGGCTTGAAGGGGCAGAATTCCGTCTGCCGCTGCTCATCGGCGCATTCAATTTCGCGGGCCTCGAGGCGGTGATCCTGAACAAGGCAATGAGCCTTGTCGTCGTGTCCTCCGCCCTGCTTTTTCGAGCTGGCACGATCCCTTTCAGTCAGATCGCATCGAATTGGCCGATCGTACTGAACCATCTTGCAGGAAGCCTGATCGGTGCCTGGTTCGGCGCAGGATGGGCACACGGTTGAAATCTGAGACCCTCTACAGGGTGATATCCGTTCTTCTTGTCGCGATCGCCGTCGTGCTGGTGCTTGGCCACGGCACCTCGGCGGGTCAACCGCTTCTGACCGGAAACTGGCAGATTGTCGCCGGAATATCCGCCGGCTTCGTGATCGGCATCGTTGTGTCGCTGCTGGGCGTCGCCGGGGGCGAGTTGCTCATTCCGACGTTGGTTCTGCTCTTCGGCGCGGACATCAAGCTCGCCGGTAGCCTCTCACTGGCGGTGAGCCTTCCCACAATGCTGGTGGGCTTTACCCGCTACAGCCGCGACCAGAGCTTTTCGGTTCTGGGTCGCAACAGGGTGTTCGTCCTCATCATGGCCGCGGGATCGGTGGTGGGGACGTTTGTCGGCGGTCTACTCCTCGGCATTGTCCCGAATTCGATCCTCCTTCCCGCACTCGCCGTGATCTTGTTGCTGTCAGCCGTGAAGGTCTGGCGGCACGGCTGACAGGATTTCTTCCCTGGATCATTGACGCGCTTTTCGAGTTCGGCCCCGTGGCCTCAGGCGACGGACCATCCGCCGTCCACCAGCAGGTTCGCGCCGGTGATCAGGCTCGCAGCCGGCGATGCAAGGAAGACCACGGCACCCACCACATCATCGGTTTCCCCGATCCGGCCGAGTGGAATGTGATCGACCGTCGCTTTGCGATTTTCGGCATCGGATAAAAACGGTGCTGTACCATCCGTGTGGATGAATGTCGGCGATACGGTGTTTACGGTGACATTATAGCGTGCCCATTCGGCTGCAAGGCAGCGCGTGAGGTGATTAATTGCCGCCTTACTCATGCAATAGATTGCCTCACCGCGCAGTGCGACCGTACCGGCCTGTGAGCTAATGCTGATGATCCGGCCACCATTTCGCGCGATCATGTGACGGCCCACTGCCTGTGTCATCAGGAAGGTGCCCTTGATGTTGACATCGAGTATCTCGTCAAGGTCCTTCTCCTCAACGAGTTCCGCAAGATTGCCCGGGGCCACGCCGACATTGTTGACGAGGACGTCGATCCGACCGAATGCAGAAACCGCCGCGTCGACGGCTTGTGCGATATGGGCCTTGTTGGGAATGTCCAGTTCAACAGGGAGAACCTTTCGTCCCGCGCCCTCGATTTCGGCGATCAGGCCCGCGGACGCTGCGACATCGCGGACCCCCAAGACAATATCTGAACCTGCTGCAGCACAGGCAAGTGCGCAAGCACGTCCAATGCCACGGCTCGCGCCCGTCACCAAAGTCACCTTGCCCTCAAGGCTGAAATCCGGCGCACTCTTCCGCATCATTGCCTCCCTCGATGAAGCTCAATTATTGCAGCGTCGGGGTGCGGATGCCAGTTGTTCTGCTCATGTCGCGCACGTGAAGTCCGTCCGACGAACGTCATGCTCGTCGAGAACGATCTTCTGGCAGAGGTGCGCGGGCTCTAGGCTTGGCTCGGTGGGGAGATAGAAGCTTCCGGCTTAGTGCGGGCGCGATGCCTGACCGATCTTGGTCTCATTGATGAGTATCGGCCTGGGCGTTTCGATCCATGCTTTCGCCAGACCTATGGAAGGTCGATCTCACCGTTCACCACGTGGTTGAGACCAGTGCCCTCCGCCGTCAGCGTCATGCGCACCTTCAGCTTCTCGCCGCCGAACTGCCCCTCGCGCACGGCCTCTTCGATCTTACGCTGCGAGGTGACACCGACTTCTTTCAGGAACTTGCGGATCGACATGTTGAAGGCGTCTTCGCTCATCGTGGAACTCCTCGGCGTCCGTGAGGGAGCAGCGTGGGCGCTTGTCTATCGCCCGGAATGCGCCGGCATAGCCCGATGGGATGTCAGCCTTGCCTCTCATCCCACGTTAGGAACCGACGCAACAACTTGCGGCTCCGTTGTTATGTTTGGCCTCCTGGATTGGCGGGCAAGGCACGTCGCCAAAGGAACAGAACACACAGCAGTCCCCGGATTCTGGCCGGAGCATCATACCGCATCCATTGCAATCATAGAAAAACTGACAGGCGTCGGTGGGCATCGTTTCCGTAGCCCGCTGGCCGCAATTGGGACAGGTGAGGGTTGATCGAAGCTGTATGGTCACACTTTGTGCCTCGGCAACGAATGCTTTCAGATGACGCCCGTCATCCATTGCTAAATAGCCTATTGGAAATATCGCCTCGTGCATAGTTTTGCGTCATGAGCGCTAGGTCAGTCTTTCGAAAGGCTGCAATGGGCCGCCATAAGCGGACAAGGCGTTGGTTCGCTTTGGCCAAACAGCGGCCATTGCGAGTGCAAGATGGCCGCTATCGGAACATTGCCGATGGCCTTTGACTAAATCGATCTCAGTGACACCCGCTTCTCCAACTCGGCCGCGTGCTCCTTCCGCTCGCTGTAGCGGTCTGTAAGGTGGGCCGAGGCGTCCCGTGTCAGCAGCGTGAACTTCACCAGTTCCTCGCAGACATCCACGACGCGGTCGTAGTAGGACGACGGCTTCATGCGGCCGTCGGCGTCGAACTCCTGGTAGGCCTTGGCGACCGACGACTGGTTGGGGATCGTGATCATCCGCATCCAGCGGCCGAGCACGCGCATCTGGTTCAGGGCGTTGAAGGACTGGCTGCCGCCGGAGACTTCCATGATCGCCAGCGTCTTGCCTTGCGTCGGCCGGATCGATCCCAGCGACAGGGGAATCCAGTCGATCTGGGCCTTCATGATGCCCGTCATCGCGCCGTGGCGCTCGGGGCTAACCCAGACTTGGCCTTCCGACCATTGCGACAGGTCGCGCAGCTCCTGCACTTTCGGATGGCTGACCGGCGCCTCGTCGGGAAGCGGCAGCCCCCTCGGATCGAACATCCGCACCTCGCACCCCAACCGCTCGAGAAGGCGTCTGGCTTCGTGCGCGAGCAGCCGACTGTAGGAAACCTCCCGGAGCGAGCCGTAGAGGATCAGGATGCGCGGCTTGTGCGCCGAGAACGCCGGACGCAACGCGTCGATGTCAGGTTGGCGAAGATGCCGCTCCTGCAAGGCGGGAAAAGTCTCAGACAACGCGCTTGCCCTCCTGATCGAGGACCTGCTCGCCGTCTTCCTTGAAGAAGGCACCCTTGAAGGCATCCGGCAGGATGTCGAGCACCGCCTCGGAGGGTCGCGCAAGCCTGGTGCCGAGTGGCGTGACGACGAACGGACGATTGATGAGGATCGGGTCCTTCAGCATCGCGTCGAGCAGCTGGTCGTCCGTCAGCTTCGGGTCGTCGAGACCCAGTACCGCGTAAGGCGTGCCGTTCTCGCGGATCGCCTGTCGGACGGTCAATCCGGCATCGGAGATCATCCTTGCCAACTCGTCGCGCGACGGCGGTGACTTGAGATACTCGATGATATCAGGTTCGATCCCGGCTGCGCGGATCATCTCCAGCGTGTTGCGGGACGTGCCGCAGGCGGGGTTGTGATAGATGGTGGCGTCCATTGTCATGTCCTTTCAGTGATGGTGTTCCGGGAGACAGCGGGAGCTGCATCGTACCAGCCCTTGGTGCGGTTCACGGCCCAGACGACCGTGAGCATCACGGGAACTTCGATGAGCACGCCGACGACGGTTGCCAGCGCAGCACCTGACTGGAAGCCGAACAGGCTGATGGCCGCGGCAACCGCAAGTTCGAAGAAGTTGCTGGCTCCGATCAGTGCTGAAGGCCCGGCAACGCAATGGCGCTCGCCCGACATCCGGTTCAGGAGATAGGCCAGGCCTGAGTTGAAATAGACCTGGATCAGGATGGGCACGGCCAGCAGCGCGATGATCGTCGGCTGTGCGATGATCTGCTCGCCCTGGAAGCCAAAGAGGAGAACGAGCGTCGCGAGCAGGGCGAGGAGCGAAAGCGGCTGCAGTTTCGTCAGCATGGCGTCTAGCGCGTTCGCCGTGCCATCGGCGGTCAGCCGCGCTCTCAGGACCTGAGCGATGATGACCGGGACGACGATATAAAGGACGACCGACAGAACGAGCGTGTCCCACGGTACGGTGATAGCCGACAGTCCGAGAAGCAGTCCGACGATCGGCGCGAAGGCGACGACCATGATCGCATCGTTGAGTGCCACCTGAGACAGCGTGAACAGCGGCGCGCCGCGCGTCAGGTTGCTCCAGACGAACACCATCGCGGTACAGGGGGCGGCCGCGAGGATGATGAGGCCAGCGATATAGGAGTCGATCTGGTCGGCCGGCAGATAAGGACGGAACAGCCAGCCCACGAACAGCCAGCCGAGCAGCGCCATGGAGAACGGTTTGATGGCCCAGTTGATGAATAGGGTCACGCCGATGCCACGCCAATACGTGCTGACCTGCGCCAACGAGCGGAAGTCGATCTTGATGAGCATCGGGATGATCATCAGCCAGATCAGAATGGCGACGGGCAAGTTCACTTTCGCGACCTCTGCCGCACCGATGACCTGGAAAACACCGGGCATCAGATGACCGAGGGCGACGCCGACGATGATACAAAGGAAGACCCAGATGGTGAGGTAGCGTTCGAACGTAGACATTTCACTCGACCTTTGCGGACTTGACGGAAGCGCCTTGGAGCGAACCGATCTGACGGACGTGCTGCTCGAGCGCCAGGTGGTCGATGGAGGCCAGAGGCAGATTGATGAAGGCCATGATGCGGTTCTTGAGGAAGCGAGCGGCCTGCGCGAAGGCGCGCTGGATTTCGACCTCGGAGCCGACAACCGCAGCCGGGTCTTCGACGCCCCAATGCGCCGTCATCGGATGCCCGATCCATACCGGGCAGGCCTCGCCGTGCGCGCTGTCACAGACGGTAAAGATGAAGTCCATTTCGGGCGCGCCTGGCTGTGCGAAAACGTCCCAGCTCTTCGACGAGAAGCCGGTCGCCGGATAGCCGAGGACGTCCAGTTCCTTCAGGGCATGTGGATTGACTTCGCCCTTGGGCTGGCTGCCAGCGGAAAACGCCCGGAAGCGCCCGCCGCCTTCCTTGTTGAGGATGGATTCGGCGAGAATAGAACGAGCGGAATTGCCCGTGCACAAGAAGAGCACGTTGTAAGTCTTGTCGGTCATGGTCGTGTTCCGTGGTTAAATCGGAGGTCTGTCGAGTTTCATGATCGTTGCCGATGCCGGGCAGATGCCCGACAGTTGACGGGTTGCGAGAACGGCGGGCGGCACATCGGCCCGCTCGACCACAACGAAGCCAAGGCTTTCAAAGAACGGTGCGGCGGAGGTTGTCGCCAGGAAGACTTCCGAGCTCACATTGACGGTCTTCAGGGTTTCCCTGGTCAGCGATTTTCCAAGCGCCTTGCCACGATGCTCGGGCAAGATGACTATCGACCTGAGAAGCACGTCGTCGCCGCACGCCTCGATGCCAGCATAGCCAACCGTGCCGCGATCTGAGGAAACCGCCCTGAAAAACGAGCGCCCAGTGTCTTCGAGGTCTTCGGTTGGAAGACCGGAAGCCGACAGCGCCAGTTTCAGTTCGGGATCGCTCCCCGTGACTGGCTCCAGCCTGATGTCGCTCATGACAGCTTCACCTCGGGAGCACAGCAGGGTGTGAGTTCTGCGATGAGCGGCGCGCAGAGTTCCGCCGAGCCGCCGCAGCAGTCTTTCAGCAGGAAGAGGGTCAGGTCGCGCAGCCCCTGAAGGTCCGCCCGATAGATGATCGAACGGCTCTGCCGCTCGCTTGAAACCAGGCCCGCACGCGACAGCGTCGCAAGGTGCGCCGACATGGTGTTTTGCGGCACATCGAGAAGCCGGGCGAGTTCGCCCGCAGGAATGCCATCGGGTTCGTGTCGGACGAGAAGTCGAAACGTCTCGAGCCTGGTAGACTGGGCGAGTGCGGCAAGCGCCGCGATTGCTGTATTGCTATCCATATATCCAGAATAACGGATATGATTTTCGTGTCAACCTCCGTCGGCTTTGTTGAGTGCCAGAAAACTTGGCGGATCGAAATCCGCCAAGGCCCCCTCTCGATTTCACGCCGACTCAGAACCGCCATCGGCTCCCGTTCTTGCCGAAGAATGGAGCGCCTCGTCGGACGCCAGAACCTGGACGTTCAAAATCCGCAAAGGCGTGCAGTTCCACAACGGCAAGACCCTGACGCCCGACGACGTTGTCGCGAACATAGAGCGGCATTCGGATGAGAGCGCACTTGCGCCCAGGCAAACAAAATTGCCTTCCGACGTTGAGAAATCCGTGTCGCCCTGACGCACAAACGAAACGCTTCGCCCACGGCCAAGCCGCCGAATTGCTTTATGGCAGCAAGGACCAGTCAGCTAAGCGTGTAGGCCGTCTTGACGGTGGTGTAGAACTCGGCGGCGTAGCGCCCCTGCTCGCGCGAGCCGTGGGACGAGCCCTTGCGGCCGCCGAAGGGCACGTGGAAATCGACGCCCGCAGTCGGCAGGTTGACCATCACGATGCCGGCTTCGGCATTGCGCTTGAAATGGGTCGCGTGCTTGAGGCTGGTGGTGGCAATGCCCGAGGACAGACCGAAGGGCGTGTCGTTGGCGACAGTGAGCGCCTCATCGTAGTCCTTGACGCGGATGACGGACGCGACCGGCCCGAAGATCTCTTCCCGAGAAATGCGCATCGCGTTCGTCGCTTCGGTAAACAGCGCCGGCTGCAGGTAGAAGCCGGGCGTGTCGCGCTTCAGAAGCTCGCCGCCGAAGGCAAGCTTTGCGCCTTCCTGGCGGCCGATGGCGATATAGTCGGTGTCCTGGTTGAGCTGGCTCTCATCGACCACCGGACCGATCTGGGTGCCGGCCTTCAAGGCGTCGTCGATCACAAGCCCCTTCATCCGTTCGCCCATGGCCGCCACGAAGCGATCATGAATGCCCTTGGTGACGATGAGGCGCGAAGATGCCGTGCAACGCTGGCCGGTCGAGAAGAAGGCGGAGTTGACCGCGGCTTCCACTGCAACATTGAGGTCGGCGTCATCGAGCACGACGAAGGGGTTCTTGCCGCCCATTTCCAGCTGGTATTTGCGATTGTGTTCGACCGAGGCCAGCGCCACGCGTTTTCCCGTGCCGGTCGAGCCGGTGAAGGTGATGGCGTGAATGTCCGGACTGTCGAGCATCGCCTGGCCGACGACCGAGCCCTTGCCCATGACGAGGTTCAAGACACCCTTCGGCAGGCCGGCGCGGTGAAGAATGTCGACGATCGCCCAGGAACTGCCGGGCACCAGTTCGGCCGGCTTGAAGACGACGGTGTTGCCGTAGCAAAGCGCCGGCGCGATCTTCCAGGCGGGAATGGCGATCGGGAAGTTCCAGGGCGTGATGATGCCGACGACACCGACCGGCTCGCGGGTGATCTCGACGCCGATATTGGGTCTTGCCGACGGCAGCACCTCGCCCGCCAACCGCAGGCACTCGCCGGCGAAGAAGTCGAAGATCTGGCCGGCGCGCACCGTCTCGCCGATGCCTTCGGCCAATGTCTTGCCTTCCTCACGCGACAAGAGCTTCCCGAGTTCGTCCTTGCGGGCAAGGATCTCGTCGGCGGTCTTCCTCAGGATCGCGTGGCGCTCGAGAATACCCGAGCGCGACCAGGCCGGAAACGCCGCCTTGGCGGCAGCGATCGCTGCGCGCGCATCCTCGGCTGACGCGCGGGCGTATTCGCCGACCACGTCGTTGGTATCGGACGGGTTGATGTTGGCAACCCCGTCACCGCCGACCCATTCGCCGGCTATCAGGTTCTGGTGCAAAGTCATGGTCGGTTCCATTCAGATCAGCTGCCGTGCGGCGAGATTGCGCATCAGGTGCGATGCGCCAAAAGTCCAGGGACTGCACTCGGTTGACAATCGCACCGTGTTCAACAGGGATCCCAGCTGGGCGTTTGAGATTGTCACGACATCCCCGAGCTTGTGCGTAAAGCCCTGACCCGGGACGTCACGATCTTCGACGGGCGCAAACAGCGTGCCCATGAACAACATGAAGCCATCGGGATACTGGTGATGGGTGCCGATCGTCTGCGATACCAGATCGAGTGGATCGCGACTGATCTCCTTCATCGAGCTCCTGCCCTTCAGTACATAGCCATCCTCGCCTTCTATACGCAGATCGAGGTCGGCATGGCGCACGTCGTCGATCGTGTAGCTCTCGTCGAACAGCCGAATGAACGGCCCTAGCGCGCAGGAGGCATTGTTGTCCTTCGCTTTGCCAAGCAAAAGCGCCGAACGGCCTTCAACGTCGCGCAAGTTCACATCGTTGCCGAGTGTCGCTCCTTTTACCCGGCCTTTGCTGTCCACAGTCAGCACGATCTCCGGCTCGGGGTTGTTCCATCTCGATATCGGGTGCAGACCTACCTCGTCTCCATACCCAACCCCCGACATGACCTGCCCTTTGGTGAAGACTTCGGCGTCAGGACCGATTCCGACTTCGAGGTATTGCGACCAGACGCCCTCCTCGATCAAGGCCTCCTTGACCTTGGCCGCCTCCGGGGACCCGGCCTTGAGGTCGCGCAGGCTGTCGCCGACAAGCACCGTCACGCGTTCACGGATCTTGGAGGCGAGGTCTGGGTTTCCTGCGGCACGCTCCTCGATTACCCGTTCAAGCATCGAGCGTGCGAATGTCACGCCGCAGGCTTTGATGGCCTGAAGGTCACATGGTGCGAGTAGCCGGGGCGCCTCGGAGGCCCTAGGTGCCACTGAGAGGACCTCGGTCAGCGCGCAAATCGCCCTTCCCTGTCGTGCCCGCACGAACTCGACAGGATCATCCATCTCTAAGAGATCGCGCATTGTTGGCGCTTCTTTTGTGGTGATGTCGAACACCACACCGGCCCGGACTGTCACCAGGATGGGCCCCTTTTCTTCCGACAGCCACACGCGACCAACGAAGGTGCCATTCTTATCGAGTTCCATATGCTTCTTCCCATTCCAAAGTCATCGAACCAGTCAGCTCCTGGCCATCTTCAAGTATCCTCAGGCCTGGCCCGCCCGCGAGGTTATGTGCGTCCACCGGGTGGGAAACCGGTTCAAAGCAAAAGAAGTCCGCATCTGCGTTCGGGGTATAAAGCAGCGCATAGCCGAGATTATCGGAGGCCGAAATCCTGACGGAGGCCGCGCCGTCTCCTTGCATGATGACCGCCTCTCCAGCCCACCCGCCGAAAGCGTTGTTGATCCACTGGTCGGGCAACGCCCGCCCGTCGCCGAAATTCCAGTCTGGAACTTCGCAAAGCTTTCGGCGACCTGTCGGCAAGTGTTCTCTGTCCTCCAGCCAGACCTCCGCGGCGCTAAATTGCAGTCGAGTCCCCACATTTCGCGGAAACCACGGGTGGAATCCGATGCCAAAGGGGAGTGGTTGTCCCGACATGTTGTGAACCGTGAGCTTTATGTCGAGTTTTTCGGGCCAAAGAGTGAAGACCTGCCTTGCCCGATAGCGAAATGGGCCGATCGCCCCATCGCATTCCAGTTCGACGGTCTCGCCGTTGCGAGCAAGCAATCGCCAGCACCGCTGAAAGCCGTCCCCGTGTATAGGGAATGGCTGGCCGGCAAGGTTAGGTGGAATGGGATGAAAAGCGCCGTCATGTTCGAAGCCGCCGCGTGAGATGCGGTTGGAGAATGGAACAAGCACATTACAGCCCAGTTCAAAGGGACCATCTTCCACTCGGCCATTCCACGGCCTGAGCACCGGAATCCACTCGGCTGATGGATGCCTCACATCAAGGCGTCCGATCCCGCCGCCAAGCGCCGGGATTAGCTGCAAGCGAGCCTTGCTGTTCTCGACATCGATCCGCTCGACAACCATCTACCAACCGCCGTCGATGGCAAAGTTCTGTCCAGTGATCATGTCCGAAGCGGATGAGACGAGGAAGTAAACGAGTTCCGCGACGTCCTCGGGCTTAACACGTGATTTCAGGCATTGCCGCTCGAGGACCCAGTCGTTGTATTCCTGTAGCCGATCGGCAAATACCCGGTTCTCTGCTTCAGAAACCACCGCTCCGGGCGAAATCGCGTTGACGTTGATCCCGAACGGTCCAAGTTCGCGGGCCAACGATTTCGTCAGCCCGATCATTGCGCCCTTCGATGCGACATAGGGCACATAGCCGTCCCACTGGCCATTGAGCGTAATGGAAGCAAAGTTGAGGATCTTGCCGCGTCCTTTGCGTTTCATCAGGTCGGCACAGGCTCGAACGGCTGCAAACGCAGCCGACGAGTTGACGCGGATCTGGTCCTCGTACTGCGCCAAGCTGAACTCCTGGAACGGCTTATTGATTATGAGGGCGGCATTGTTGATCAGAATGTCGATGCCGCCTGAGGCTTCGGCCTCCAACCGGATGAGATCCTCGGTTTTCGCGAGGTCGTTCAGATCGCATCCGAGAAAGCGCGCGTTTTCGCCGAGATTTTCCGTCAGATCTACCTGGAGGCCAGGACGGTCGAGTACGATGACAGTGGCGCCTTCCGCTGTGAGTTTACGGGCCTGCGCTCGACCGAGTGTGCCAAGGCCGCCCGTGACAAGCGCCACTTTTCCCTGAAGTGGTTTCATCTGCGTTCCCCTCAAAGTACGGACTGGACTTCGTCGATCGACGTCTCGCTGACACGCTTGTCGAGCACAATCTGCCCACGCGCCATGGCGACCACCCGGTCACAGGATTCGAAGACGTGATGCATGTTATGACTGATGAAGATGCCGGTAACATTCTGTTCCTTCAACGAACGAACGAAACCGATGACCTTGTTTGTTTCCTTGACCGACAAGTGGTTCGTCGGTTCGTCAAGGATCATCACCTTCGACTTGAAATGCATGGCACGGGCGATCGCCACCCCCTGGCGTTGCCCGCCTGAGAGTTCACCGACCAAGGCGTCAGGTGAGCGCAGATGAAGATCGACGTCTGCGATGGCCTGGACGCTTTCCTCGCGCATCTTGCGCAAATCCAGAACCCCGAGACCGAAGAGCGAATATTTCACCGGCTCGCGACCAATAAACAGGTTGCGCGCGATAGACATGGTCGGGACCATGGAGTTGTACTGATAGATGGTCTCGATCCCGAGCCGCATGGAGTCGCGCGGGCTCGATATGGCAGCCTCTTTTCCCTCGACGAAGATGCTGCCCTCGTCCTGTTTCTGGACGCCGGAAAGGATGTTGATGAGTGTGGACTTGCCGGCGCCGTTGTCGCCGATCAGTCCAACGGCCTCATTGCGTGCGAATTCGACTGAGACGCCTCTCAGAGCATGAACGCCTGAGTACCATTTGTGCAGATTCCGGACGGATACGATAGGACCGTTCATGGCTCAGACCTCCACCTTGATCGATTTTGCCCGCCTTCGAAGCCACGAGTTGGCGACGACCGCGAAGATCGTCAGCGAGCCGATCGCAAATTTGAACCAATTGGCGTCGACCTGACTGAGGATGAGACCGTTGTCGATCACGCGAATGAGAATGACGCCAATGATGCCGCCGAAGACGGCCCCAACACCGCCATTGAGCGCGGTACCACCAATGACAGCCGCGGCAACCGCTTGGAGTTCCATGCCCTCGCCGATCGAAGGCAGCGGCGACCCGAGGCGAAGCACCTGAATGAGCCCGGCAAAGCCGCTCAGCACCGAGCAAAGAATGAAGCAAGCTATTTTGACGCGCGCAGTCGGGATCCCAAGGGCATCGGCAGCCGGTAGGAAACCGCCGGTCGCTCTGATCCAGTTGCCGAAATTTGTCCGGCTAAGGAGCAGCGACACCAGAACGGCAATGACCAGGAACCAGATGAACGACATACGAAACAATTGGCCCGGCCCAACAAAACTGGTGAAGAGCCACGTGGGAAGATCGGCCGGCAAGAGCGGCGGAAAGCCCCCCGAGATGACGACCGTAAGCGATCTGGCCACAAACATCATGCCAAGCGTAGTAATAAAGCTTGGGATCGCAAAACGGATGGTCAAATAGCCGTTCAGCAGTCCTATCGCTACACAAACGAGAAGGCCCGCGACCAGTGCCATCGGGAACGAGATCCCACTGGCCATCAAGACGGCCATCGTCATCGGCATCAGCGCGAAAACGGCGCCGACAGAAAGATCGAATTCTCCGCAGATCATCAAAACAGTGACACCGATGGCAACCAGCGCCATCTCCGGGAGGATCCCAAAGAAGCCTCGCAGGTTTTCAAAGCTCAAGAAGACGCCTCCCGATCGGATCTGGAAGAGAACTACGAGCAGAAAGAGGAGAAGGAGCGCCGCGAGTTCCGGCTTCTCCATGTAGATTTTCAGCATTCTTTTCATCGCATGCTCCCGTGCGGCAGGGCAGCCCATTTCGCGGGCCTGCCGGCCAAATTCATTGCTTTGCGCGCCGTGTTCGACGCGCAAAGCACATGCTTCCATCAACAGGCTCTTTCTGCGAAAACCCTCCGATTTTCGCAGAAACGCGTCTACCGCAGGCCCTGTGCTGAAAGGTCCATGATGTTGTCGGCATCAGCCGGGCGGACGATCCCCTGCCCCGTATCGACGTCAGCCGGGGCGAGGCCAAAATTCTTGGCAAGATAGACCTGCATTACAGGCATGAAGCCTTGCATGTATGGCTGCTGATCGACCTGGACCTGAACATAGCCCGTCTGCATTTGTTGGACGACTTCGGGCACCAGATCGAAGCCACCCAGAAGCACCTGACCTGGCGCGACCCCACGATCCTTCAAAACTCTTGCCACCGCGGCATGCCAGAATCCGGTATCGAAATAGGCGGTGGTGTCGGGATGCGCATTGAGATAGGCGCCGACACGATCTGATGTCACGGCAAGGTCCGTGCCACTGTCGATCCGTTCCCAGGACACTTCTCGACCGGGGTTCGCGGCCTTGAATTCCGTAAGGAAATCCATGACGCCCTGCCCGCGTGCCTCCGACCAGTTCTGGCCGGGCGCGGAAATTCCGACCAACACTTTGATCGGTCCCTCCTTCGGAAAATTCTCGGACATGGCCTTCCCAAGGGAGTATCCGGCGCGCCGGAAACCCTGTCCGACGAAAGCAACCCGCGCGTTTCCTTTCGCCCCCTCGCTGTCGTCGACGTTGACGCCGATGACCTCCACGCCGTCCTTGGTGGCCCGAGCGATGACGTCATCAAAGGCCTTGTCATCGACGATGGAGGTCAGAAGGGCGTCAGGCTTGCTCGCCAGCGCAGCTTCCATATTCGAGAGTTGCTGCTCAACCGAGCCCTCTGTCTGGGTAAACACCATCTGGCAACTTGCGCCGATCTTCTCGCAGGCGTCATCGTAACCCTTTTTGACCGCTTGCCAGAATGTGTTTGAAGCCGACGAATGATGCGTGAAGACGATCTTCAACGGTTCCGCCGACGCGCCAAGCGCGGTCGAACCAAAAAGCGCCAACCCCAATGCACTCCCAATCAATACTGTTCGCATGCTTGCTCCTCCTTAAGCTGCAGAATTGCGAAAGAACCCGGTCTTAGTCCCCGCTCGAAGTTCGACGGGACACCGTAAATGCCTTTTCGAGGTCGGGATTAAGCTCCATGCCGAGACCGGCCCCCGGCGGAACCGTGATCATCCCGTTTCGAACTTCCGGAAGCGCGGTAACGAGGTCGCGATACCAGGTCTTGTAGAAGGCCCGCACGCTCTCCTGGACCAGCGCGTTGGGCGCGTTCAGTGACAGATGCGTCGATGCGCAAAGAACGACGGGACCTGTACAGTCGTGGGGGGCCACCGGAAGGTGCCACGCCTCCGCCATCGCCGCGATCTTGCGCGCCTCCGACAAGCCGCCACACCAGCTGATATCCAGCATGACCACGCCAGCGGCGTCGGTCTCCAGGAGGTCTCGGAAAGCCCACCTCGAACCCAATGTTTCCGATGCGGAGATCGGTGCAGGCGAGACGGCTGCATAACGCTTGAGGCTGGAGAGGCTGTCCATCTTGATGGGATCCTCGTGCCAGAACGTCTGGTACGGTGCGAGCGCCTTGGCAATCTGCATTGCCGGCAAGAGCTGCCACATCGAGTGGAACTCGACCATGATGTCCATGCGATCGCCAACGGCCTCGCGGATCTTCTGGAATGGCACCAGTGCCGATTTCAGGTCGGGCATCGAAATATACTGACCACGCGACTTTTCCGCCGCGATATCAAACGGCCAAATCTTCATCGCCGTAATGCCCTCTTCCAAGAGGGACAGAGCCAGTTCGTCGGCGCGATGCAGGAAGCCGTTGAGGTCGTCGTAGTTGCGGGCGCCGGCGGACGACAGATCGTAGTTTGCGGTCGTTTGACCGGTTGCCTTCTTGATGTACTCCGTGCCCGCACAGGTGTTGTAGGTGCGGATTTCATTGCGGCTGAAGCCGCCGAGCAACTGTGCGATCGGCTGGCCCGTCGCCTTTCCGAAGATATCCCAGAGCGCAATGTCGAATGCCGAATTTCCACGCACCTCGGCGCCGGACGAGCGAAACCCGAGATAACCGACGAGATCGGATGCGAGAAGATCGATCTGCAGCGGGTTTCGCCCGATGACACGAGGGGCGACGTACTCGTGGATGTAGGTCTCGACTGTTTCTGCGCCGAAGAAGGTTTCTCCGAGCCCCGTCAACCCCTCGTCGGTATGGACCAGCAGCCAAAGCAGGTTCGGCCGTTCCGCGATGCGGACCGTCTCAAGTCTCGTAATTTTCATCAGGTTTTCCCCTATGCGATTCCAGCCGCGAGCAGTGCTTTTGCGCTTTCGTCGAAATGGCGGGCCATGAGCTGGCTGGCGGCTTGGGGGTCGCCAGCCAGAATTGCTCCGGCCAAGTCGATATGTATCTGGTTCATGGCGTGCCGGTCGGCGTCGGACGCGCGGCTGCGCCACCCGATCGGCCAGGTCTGGCGGGAGACCCCCTGGAATGCGCCGACAATGATCGAGAAGATCGGGTTCTTGGAGGCGCGAGCAATCTCCAGGTGAAAGGCGAGATCACTCTCCATAACCTTGTCCGCATCCGCGAAATTTGTCTCCATCGCTCTTGCATGGGCAAGGATGGTGTGGGCTTCCGCGTCGCTTCGACGAAGCGCAGCCAGCGTCGATGTCCGCATTTCTATGGTTCGGCGTACATCATAGACCTGGTTGATGTTGATCTGGGCCGTATGCACACCATGCTCGATCATCAAGGACATTGCACCGTGGTCGAGTTGGGCCACCGTGGCACGCTTTCCGACATTGAGATCAATCAGCCGCATGGTCGCAAGCGACCTGAAAGCTTCACGCACCACCGACCGGGACACGCTGAGTTCCTTCGATAGGGTGGCCTCGCTCGGCAGTCGATCGCCCGGACCAAGTTCGTTCTCCCGAATGTGCTGGGTGATAGCGCCGATCGCGGTGCTGACGAGATTGCCTCCTGCAAACTGTTCTTCGTCAACTGGAGTTAAACTCATTTTCGTCTCCCAGTTTGGTAAAACCTGTCGGACAGGTTGAATTGAACCGAGTCATAGTTTATGGATAAGCTGTGTGTCAAGAACCAATTTGAGGACAGCTCGGAGGGCTTATGAAAATCGAAGTTGACGTGGCATTCGCGGCGGAAAACATCGTTGGCGAGAGTGCGGTCTGGGATGATCGAACGCACAAGCTTTGCTGGGTCGACATTGTCGGAAAATCGATCCACCGGCTCTGCCCGAGGACCGGCAATCATGAAAAGTGGAGGTTCCAGGACCTCGTCACATCAATTGGCCTTCGCGACGACGGCGGCGCTATCGTCGGATTGCGGAAATCCATCGCCTTATGGGAGTTTGGAGGCGAGCTCCGTCTCGTGGCGGAAGTCGAGCCCGACGTGCCGGGCAACCGATTGAATGAAGGTGTCGTTGCACCGGATGGGGCCTTCTGGGTAGGCACGATGCAAGACAACATCGCTGCCGATGGCACGCCGATCGCGATGTCTGCAAAGACCGGGAGGCTCTACCGCTACGCGCGAGGAAAATTATGTCCGGTTTCCGAGGATCGGTTTGGTATTACCAATACCCTGATCTGGACCGACGATAGTCGGCTCATCACGGCGGATACCGAAGACAACGCGATCTACAGCTATTCTCTCGACGCCCACGCCATAGTGTTGAACGACAGGCAAACGATACTTTCTGGTTTTCAACGTGGTCTGCCGGACGGCTCCTGTGTGGATGCTGAAGGCTTCATCTGGAATTGCCGCGTCGCCGGCGGCGGATGTGTGGTCCGATTTGCACCCGATGGTAGGATAGATCGCGTTGTCGACCTACCGTGTTCATGGCCGACCAGCTGCACCTTTGGCGGTTCGCGGTTCGAAACCCTATTTGTTACGTCGGCGCGCTTCACGATGGGCGTCGAGCATCTTGCCCGCAACCAACATGAAGGTGCGGTCTTCGCGCTGCAGCCGGGCGCCCACGGTGTGCCAACAAATCGTTTCGGGCGATGAGATGGAACACCTTCATTGGACTTAACGCCGCCTCGCTCTATCGCCAATGAGCCCCCGCACCTCAACTGCCAGGTCGCGCCAGCGATCTGGCAATGTCGATGATGTCGTCGCGAGACGCGGTTGGATCCTCCTCCAGTCCGCGGATGATCTCTGACGTCGAGCCGCTTCTGACCTGCAGTTCCACACCTGGAAACTTTCGGCCGATGCAGGTGAGGAAGCCCGGAAGCACGCCGGTGGTCGAGGCTCAGGTTTGAGGACACGCTCCTCATGACAGCACCACCGCGCCCAAGCGTTCAAATAACCCGAGCTCTTCAACAGCGGCGACAGAATAGCCAGAAGCGTTGCTGACGTGGCCATGGGTACGCCGGCGGCTGCGATGCGGTCGAGCGATCTGGCTAGGTCCGAATACGGGACAACGGCAGCGTGAAAGAGCGGCAAACAGGTCGCGACCATCGCGGCGATCCGATCGTGGCTGCGATCCTGAGTCGAAAGGCGGTATGCCTCCACGAGGCTTCCCTCCATTCCGTCAAGCACGCCACGCATAGTAGCGTCACCACAAGACTTGTAGGCTGGAAGGAAGCTCAAGGCTTCAAGTCCGAGTGAGAAAATAATCCGTTCGTGGAACGGTTTATCCGGCTGTTCTTAGCGGAAGTCGGGCTCACAGAGCCCCGGGCTTTCCTGCCGATATAGTTGCGACCAGGTCAAGTCTCTCAGTAGCTAAGCATTTTGGCACCGATCAGTCATCCGAAAGAGGAATTGAGGGGCCACGGAAAAGCTTTAGTTTGGTGGACATGAACGCTACCACCGACCCGATCTGATGGCGTTCATGCATCTCCCTTTGAGCCTCAGCCAAGCCGCTCGAGGCTTTCTTTTTGCATAGCTACCATTATAGGTTCCTGCTAATTGTTCGATGCCACCCAAACACGGCGTTGAAAGCCCGCCTTGACAGATTTGAACCCGACGAACTCTTATCGGCGGCAACTCTGTTCAAATCTCCCGAAAAGGTCCTCCAAGATAGGGCCGCCGTTCCAGTTCAGCGGATTGTGGGACTGCCCGAGGCGAAGCAGGTCCTTGCGGGCGACAAGGCCGACCAAAGTCCCGGATATCGGATCGGTGATGGGAATTCTCGCAGTATCGGTCGCAATCATGATATCCGCGATGGGGCGAACTGTGTCGTCGGGATACCCGATCGGAATCGAAGTGTCCGATACTTTGTCTGCCAGAGTCCCAAGTTCCGGATTTCGCTGCCATCGAAGCGCATCCGCGCGCAAAACCATTCCGAGAAGCGCGCCCACCGCGTCAAAGCACCGGTTAGGTCCGGTGTGCCCTATCCGCCGTGGCGAAAGGAGCGCCTGGCGCTCGGCTTGCTTGGATGTGGCCACGTCTCAGACCAGCGTTCAAAGCAAAACCACTTGGGCGGTCCTTTACCGATGGCGAAGCCGAAGCCGCCCCATTTTTGCAGGCCGGGTGTTCGCAGAGGTGTACACAAGGGCCTTCGGTCGCCTTTTTGGTGTGCCCTCGTCGCTCATGTCCGGTTGCTCGCTTCGCGGTCGGGGCGAGGACGCCAGCCGCGGGTAAAACCAACACTCATCGAGCCTTCAGCCAAAACAAGCTGCTGGCGAAGGTGCCGGCAATCGTCCAGCAAAGTGCGGATCGTGGCGTCTTTGTCGCCCTCGTGCCACGCAACGGCGGCCGCGGCTTCGTCCGCCACCTCTTCTTCATTCTCGATTTGTCCCTGAGGGGCGGGCATGTCTTCTCCTTCTCCGGTTTGCACCAGAGTTTGTTCAGTCTTCAGTTTTCAGGTTGGCGGCCGCATCCCCGTGAATGTTCTTATAATGTTCTGGTTAATCGGAAGAGTCAACGCCCAGAAATCGGGAGTGATCGATGCAACGGCAGGCTTGCCGCCGCCGAACCATCACCACAATGACCCCGTCATTCTCGACGAGGCCACCGAGTGCGCTATGCGCAGGGCCTCCACTGCGGGGGACGATATGGAGCCCCGCCGATACCACAGGGGGTGTGGTCGTCGGCATAGCAGAAACGTCCAAAGTGCCAGGCAGTTCCCAAAACAGATAAACGTTCCCGAAGGATCTAGGTCGCCACGCCAGTGACGGGGTTCACCTCCGGTTTTTCACTCGTATCCTTGGCGCCAGGAGGTTGGACGGCTGGCGGTGCGATCGACTCCTCGTCGCGGTGCTTTCTGTGATCAGCGGGTTGATGGATGTCTTTCGGCTTCGCCTGCTCAGGCTTTGCATTGGTATCCTTGGTGGCCATTTAGGTACTCCTTTCGGAACGACAACGGGCAGGAGTGTCACGAGTTCCTCATCGGCGACCGCGTGGTCTCATGCGCGGGTAAGAACGCTATGCATCTGAGTGATATTGCGAGGCGTCGGAGTTTTGCCCAAACCAAATCGCGCTCTCAAATAGCGCGTCTTCGTCAGTCAGCCCTTCGCGGAACTGATCGACGATATGCCACGACAACTGCTCGGCGCGCCTCCCGTAGCGCGCAATGCTGGACTAGGTGCACACTCGATCGAACGTGCGTTGCAGCATGTCCAGCTCGTTCGGACTATCTGGCTGGCTTGCCTGGCGCACTTGGGAAGCAGGCGAGATCGCTAGAGTCGCCATTCGGCAAGCGAAACGGCCCCGTCATTCTCGACGGGGCCTAGAGCGCGCGTGCTATACCAACCGTGCTACACAAAAGGGTCTCCATTCTTAAAAATTTCGATGAAGGCCCGCCTTGATCCGTTGGGCAGTGGATCATCAGCAATGCAAACAACGGCCGCGGATGCGGAATGTTCCTCTGCGCTGACCTGAACTGCGAGCGAGCTTGCTTGGCGTGCCAATGACTGGACGAAGAAGTCCGGATCGATCGTCGCCGAGGCGGGCACGCTCGGGTAAGCGTCTCTCATCATCGACGGTGAGACGGTCGTGCTCGACCAACAGGGCCGCTCGTATTCCGGGTTGCTGCAGCGCGCCGTCGACAAGAAGCCGAGCCTGCACGATGCCGGCGAGATCATTTTCTGCGCCTTCGACCTTTTCTATCTCAGCCAATAAAGAGAGCTCGCCGGCACGTGCGGAAGCGGTTCAAGTGGAGGTCGAGACATTGTGCGACTTTGAACGCACCAAAAATGGAGGCGATTACGATTTCGATGAAAACACTCCTGCTAGGCTGCTCGAGCAGCCGCGAGTGCCTGCTCCAGATCCGCCTTGAGGTCGTCGACATCTTCCAGTCCGATTTGAAGGCGCAGGACCGGCCCGTCAGTCGGCACGGGCGTCACCTTGCGCTCGCCAAGATTGACGTGAAGCGCGAGGGAAGCAAATCCGCCCCAGGAATATCCCAAGCCGAAGATCGATAAGGCATCCAAAAACGCCTGGGCTTTCGCTTTAAACCTGTCTTCATGCTCTGCGCGAAGAACAAACGAAAAGACACCACTCGCGCCCTTGAAATCACGCTTCCAGATCTCGTGCCCCGGAAAACTCGGAAGGCCGGGATGCAGTACGCGTGCGACGTCGTTGCGACCTTCAAGCCAGTTGGCGATCTCAAAGGCGCTCGTCTGGTGTCGCTGCAGTCGGATTCCCAGTGTCCGCAGGCCTCGAAGGACCTGGTAGGCATCATCGGGTGCGGCACAAAGACCAAGCAACCCGTTTACTTCCGTCAAGCGCGGCCAGTGTTCGGCATTCGCCGACACCGTTCCGAACAGGATGTCGGCGTGGCCAGCTGGATATTTGGTGGAAGCCTGGATGGAAACATCGACCCCGAAGTCGAGCGGCCTGAAATAGAGCGGTGTCGCCCAGGTGTTATCCATCGTAACGAGCGCGCCGCGACGGTGGGCCACGGCGGCGATGGCGGGAATGTCCTGGATCTCGAACGTGTTGGAGCCCGGTGCCTCAGTGTGCACGAGACGCGTGTTCGGCTTGAAAAGGGGCTCGATGTCCGCTCCTAGCGAGGGGTCGTAGTAATCCACTTCGATGTTCAGGCGTGCCAGCATGACGTCGCAGAACTGGCGGACGTTTCCATAGACGGAATCGACGATCAGCGCATGATCGCCGGGAGAGAGATAGGCAAGCAGCGGCACCGTGACGGCGGCAAGACCTGATGGCACGAGGATCGTGCCATCGCCCCCCTCCAGTTCGTTGATCGCATCGCACAGCGCGTCCGTGGTCGGCGTGCCGCGTGTGCCATAGGTGTATTTCTGCCCGTGCGTTTCCATCGTCAGCGCGTCTGGAAAAAGCACCGTTGACCCGTGGACGACAGGTGGATTGATAAATCCGCGCTGGCTGGCCGGATCATATCCAGCCTTGATCAACTGAGTTTGCGGACCTGGCTTAACGCCGGCGTTTGCTTTGTCATTCATGATCGCATGCCTTTGAAGGAAGGAGGCTCGATTGGGAAACTATGGCCGATCACCGGCCAGATGGCGTTCGAGGAAGGACAGGTTGTCCTGTCCCCAGTAAAGCTCATCATCATAGCGATAGGTCGGGAACCCGAACACGCCGCTTGCGACCGCGTGATTACGATCCTCAGCCCACTTTGCCTTGACATCGTCATCCGCCTCGCGCCGTGCGAGAGCCGCGCCGTCAAGACCCGCGGCCTGCGCAATCTCTTCGCGTACATCCGGACTGCCGATGTCCTGGGCGTTAGCCCAGAAGGCATGCTGCAGCGCGCTTGTGAGGCCGATCCAGTCCTTCCCGTCGACAAGGGCCGCAATCACGATCAGCGATGACGGCGTCGGGTCAGCGAGGACCGGTCGGTTTTCCAAGAGGAGCGGCTTGCCGCGCACACGGGCCCACCGTTTGAGGTCGCGCGTCCCATAGGCGCGGCGGACATCCGGTCGATTTCGCGAGAAAATACCCCCGTTCTCTTCGACGACAGTGGTCAAGTACGGCCTGATCTCTGCGCCATTGCGGCTAGCAATGCCGACGAAGGTGTCGAATCCGATATAGGACCAGGGCGAGCCAATGGAGAAGAAGTAGTCGATCGTCTTTGGCACTCATATTTTCCTGTATTGCGAGGCCCCACATCGGAGCCCCCGTTTCTAGGCTGCTTTCTGGTCGGCCAGCGACCATCCGAGCTCCGGAGCGATGCGGGCAACAAAGTCATGGACGATCTGGCGGTAATCCTCGTCCTCGAATTCGTAGGGAAGTTCGAGCCTGAGTTCGCGGACATGCGGCAGGAGCGGGTCTGCAAACAACCGTTCGAGGATCTCGTCGCACGTGCCCACAAGGTCGCGGGCATAGAGCGTGCGCCGCTCTCCCTGCGGCGTCAGCGTTCGTTCGGTGCGCCCGGCCGCGTAGTCGAGATAGCGCTTGCGCGTTTTTTTGTCCGCACCATCCAACGGAACAATGACCCGGCCAAGTGCGACCCTCCTCTCCGTACCGCCCGCCGCGCGATAGGTTTCGAGCTGACGCCGCTGCGCGACGAAGAAATCGTCGGTCCCTTCCCCGGTCGTGACATTGCCGATTAGGAGGTTGAGATCGTTGCGCCCTGCCCATCCGGCAGACTTCAGCGATCCGCCGCCATACCAGATCCGGTCCGTCAGTCCCTTGGCATGGGGCTGGAGCCGGGGGCGCTGCGGGCCGAACGGCGTCTTGATGAAGGTGTCTTCGTCGCCGATCGGTCGGCTGCGCAGATTATCGACAAAGCGCAAAACCCGCCCGTGCGTGAAGTCGAAATTCTCCCAGCCCTCATCGAAGACGAGGTCGCCGATCAGATCGACATGCAAGGGGCGGCCGGCGCTGAGACCAATGTTCAGACGACCGCGAGAGAGCACATCGACGGTCGAGAGATCCTCTGCCAGCCGGTACGGGCTCTCATAGCCGATCGGAATAACCGCAGTGCCAAGCTCAATGCGGCTCGTCCTTTGCGTCGCGGCAGCAAGAAAAGCGGCCGCCGACGATATGCCGGGCTCCAGGTGTCGCTGGCGCACCCAGGCACTGGCAAAACCGAGCGCCTCGCCATACTGCAGCAGCGCCAAGGTCTTCTCCAGCCCATCCAACGGGTCGTGCGCCGGGTAGTTGCCCGGGCTCAGGAAGCCGATATGACTGATCGATATCTTGTTTCGCGTCACGCCAAGGCTCCCTAGAATTTCGGAAGGCCGGGTGGATTGGTCTCGGATTTCGGCAAAGCTTCCTCCTGGAGGTGCCAGCGCTCCAAAACCTTGCCGTAGGTGCCATCCGCAATCAGACCGTTGGTGGCGATCGTCAGAGCGTTGGCGAGCCCACTGCCCTTGCGCGTTGTGATCGCCACGTCCGAACGCTCCGGCCAACCAGCGCTCAGCGTACCGACACGCTTGATGTTGTTGTCTCGGGCGGCAATGAAGACGAGCTGCGCATGCGGCTGAACGATGACGTCGGCGCGACCTGAGGCAAGCGCCACGAGGCTCGTCGCCTCGTCGTCGTAGTATTGCAACCCCAGCGGCTTCAGACCGGCCGCAACGTTCTCGTCGCTCCATTTGAGCAGGATGCGCTCCTGGTTGGTGCCGGCGCCGACGATGATCCTGAGACCCGCTGCATCCTTCGGCTCCTTGATCGAAGTGATGCCGCTATCGGATTTGACGAAGAAGCCGTGCAGGCCCCGGCGATAGGTCGAAAAGTCGAACTTCTCCTTGCGCTGCTCGGTGACGCCGACATTGGAGATAACTGCGTCGTATTTGCCGGAGGTCAATCCAAGCGGCCAGTCGATCCAGGCGACGGGGACAAGCTCAAGCTCGAGGCCCAGGCTGTTGGCGACCGCACCGGCATATTCCGGATCGGCGCCGATCACCGTGCGTGCGTCGGTCGCATAGGTGGCAAGCGGCGGCCCGCCCGGACTGACGGCGACCGTGAACTTGCCTGGCGTGACGAACTTGAAGTCCGCGGGGATGGCCGCGACCGCGGTTTCATTGCGAACGGCATGGACTTGACCGGGCTGTTCGGGGCTGAGATCAAAGCCGGCATCGGCCTGCGCCGAGCCGACATGAAGAAGAGCTGCCGCAGCGGCGGCAAGAAGAGTGCGAAGGCGGGACGTGCCGTTCATGCTGTAGGTCTCCGGATGAAGTGCGGAAGCCGGACCGGCGGCAACGCCACCGGTCCGCTGAGGTCGGATCAGGAACCGCTCTTCGGCAAGCCGGGCGGGTTGGTCTGAGCCGCGTCGACAGCCTCGGCCCCGAGGCTCCAGCGCTTCAGCACTTCGCCGTATTTGCCGCTCTTGATGAGATCGTTGAGCGCGATGGTGACGGCATCAGCAAGGCCCGCCCCTTTTCGCGTCGTGACGGCGATTTCGGCGGTCAGCGGCCAGCCACCGCTGGCGATGCCCACCACCTTGGTGTCGTTCTTGATCGAAGCGGCATAGGCTCTCGTCGCGTTGGGATTGAACTCGACATCGGCACGCCCGGATTGAAGCGCCAGGTCGCCGGCGGCGCGGTCATCGTAATACTGCACCTCGATCGGCTTCAGCCCGGCGGCGACGTTCTGCCTGTCCCACTCCAGGATGATCTTCTCCTGGTTGGTGCCGGCACCGGTGATGACCTTGAGCCCGGCAACGTCTTTCGGTTCCTTGATCTCGTTGATCTTGCTGTCAGACTTGACGAAGAAACCAAGCACGTCCTTGCGGTAGGTGGAGAAATCGAACTTCTCCTTGCGTTCCTCCGTCACCGTGACGTTGCTGATGACAGCATCGTACTTGCCGGAGCTGACGCCGAGCGGCCAGCCCGCCCAGGCGACGGGAACAAGCTCCAGCTCAAGCCCGAACGAGTCGGCGAGAAGCGAAGCGATATCCGGATCGGCACCGACCACGGTCTTGGAGTCGGAGGCATAGGTCGCAATTGGCGGATCCCATGGGTTGACGGCGACAGTGAACTTGCCGGGGTTCACGAACTTGAAGTGGGGAGCGATCGCCTTGACCGCCGCCTCGTTCTTTTCGGTACGAATGCGGTTGGAGGTATCGGGGCTGAGGTCAAACTTTTCCTCGGCATTGGCCGTGGCGATACCGAGCGTCGCAGCGGTGACGACGCCAGCCAGCAGCAACTTTGCAGTGTCAAGCATTCTCATTTTCTGCTCCTTTTCAATCCTTGGTTGATAATTTCGGCGCGCCTCGCCTATGGGACAGGCAGCCATGGTCCTCAGAGAACGCGCGCTAGGAACTCGCGGGTGCGCTGATGTTTCGCATGCGTGAAGATCTCGGCCGGCGGACCTGCTTCCAGCACCCGGCCCGCCTCCATGAAGACCACGGTGTCGGCAACCTCCCGGGCAAAGCCGACTTCATGGGTGACAATCACCAGCGTCGTGCCGGTTCGCGACAGTTCCTTGATCACATCCAGCACTTCGCCGACGAGTTCCGGATCAAGTGCGGAGGTCGGCTCGTCGAAGAGCAGCACCTTCGGTTTGAGGGCCAAGGCACGGGCGATCGCGACGCGCTGTTGCTGCCCGCCCGAGAGCTGGCGCGGATAGGCATTGATCTTGTCGCTCAAGCCGATGCGAGCGAGCAGTTCCTGGGCGATGCGTACCGCCTCGTCTCGCCCAAGGCCGCGCACGTAGAGCGGCGCTTCAATCAGGTTTTCGAGAACGGTCAAGTGGGGGAAAAGATTGAAATTCTGGAACACCATGCCGATATCGGCACGACGCTTCAGGATGTCCTTTTCCTTGAGCTCGTAGAGGGTATCGCCCTTCTGGTTGTAGCCGACGAGTTCATCGTCGATCGAGATGAAGCCGTCGTCGACGCGTTCGAGATGATTGATCGTTCGAAGCAGCGTGGACTTGCCCGAACCGGAGGGACCGAGAATGGCGGTGACGCTGCCTGCCCTAAGGTTCAGCTCGACGTCATCCAGAACCTTGAGAGATCCGAAACTCTTGGAGATGCCATGCACATGCACGGCACCGCCGGAGCGGAAGGCCTGCACGTCGCGAAAGCCGGTCTTGACCACGGCAGTGGTCTGGGGCGCGACATCCGGCAACGGTCGGCGGAAACGTGCGATCAGCGCCTGGAACGGCAGGGGCACCGGATTGCGGACAGCCCCCTTTGAAAAATAGCGCTCGATGTAGTGCTGGGCAATCGACAGCCCGGTCATGATAACCAGGTACCAGACGGTCGCGACCATCAGCAGCGGGATGACTTCGAGATTGCGGCGGTAGATGACCTGGACCGTATAAAAGAGCTCGGGCAACGCCAGGACGTAGACCATCGACGTACTCTTCGCCAGACCGATGATCTCGTTGAAGCCCGTGGGCAGGATCGAGCGCATGGCCTGCGGGAGCACGATGCGAAAGGCCTGGCGGTGGCGAGGCAGGCCGAGTGCTGCTGCCGCCTCATGCTGTCCCTGGTCGACGGCCAGTATGCCGCCGCGCACGATCTCGGCGAAGAAGGCAGCCTGGTTTAGGGTCAGCCCCAGAAAAGCCGCGGCAAAGGGGGTGAGAAGCTGCGTCGTCGGGTAGTTGAACCACACGGCGTCGGTAAATGGCACGCCGATGCTGATCGTCTCGTAGAGATAGCCGAGATTGTTGAGCACCAGCAGCAGCACGATCAGCGGGATGGAACGAAGAAGCCAGATGTAGCCGAGGGAAAGACCCGACAGCAGCGGCGACCGCGATACGCGGGCGAGCGCCAGAGCCGTTCCAAGCAGCGAGCCGGAGACGGTTGCAAGCGCCGTCAGAAGCAGGGTGCGGCCGAGGCCTGCCAGGACCGGTTCGGCAAAAAACCACTGCGCGAAGACCGGCCATCCCCAGCGCGGATTGGTCAAGACCGAATAAAGCACGCCAGCAATGACGAGAGCCGCAAAGAGCGTCCCGAGCGCACGCCCCGGGTGGCGCGCCGGCACGATGCGGTAGTGGGCGTAGCCGGGGTTCGGCTCGCTGCTCCGCCTGGTGCCGGGCACGCCGGCGAGATCGGTCAGAACTGCCATGATGGATTCCTCTCCTGAAATCTGTTGAGGCGGCCGTTGGTGCTAGATGTGGTTCACGGCTTGGGGCTTTGACGGCGCCGTGTCGCCGATGAGCTCGAGCGACACGAGGAGATGCGTGATGTCCTTCTCGAACGGCAGCGTCTTGTAGACCTCGGGATCGGCCTTGACGTCAAAGAGCGCGGTGTAGCCGTTTGCAAGGTAGAGGCCGACGGCTTCGGGCTGGCGAAATCCGGTCGTCAGATAGATGCGTGAATAGCCTTGCCGCGCCGCCTGCGCTTCGAGCTCGAGCAGCACCTTTCGCGCCAGACCCTGGCGGCGCAAATCCGACCGCGTCCAGATGCGCTTGAACTCGGCGGTGCGGTCGTCGTAGTTCTTGAAGGCGCCGCCACCGATCGCTTGCCCGTCGCGGATCAACAACACGAAGTTGCCGTACGGTGGCGCAAAAGCTTCCGGCGGATAGCGATTCATCTCGGCGGCCGCCCCTTCTTCGCTGAAGTAGGTGCCGTAGCGGCTGTCATACTCAAAGATAAGTTCGTCGATCAGCGGCTTGGCACGCGGATCGAGGGGTGTGGTGTAGAGAAACGTGTCGCTCATGTCTTTCGCCATCCCATGGTCGTCATGCGAGGAAGGTTTCCACCAGCCGAACCCAGTAGCGGGCCGCCGGTGCGATGATCGCGTCGTTGAAGTCGTATTGAGCGCTGTGGAGGGACGCGCTGTCGCCGTTGCCGACGAAGGCGTAGTTGCCGGCCTTCTCCTCCAGGAAGAATGCGAAGTCTTCGCTGGCGGTGCGCGGCCTGAAGTCGGCGACGACCGCCTCGGGGCCAAGAGCCTGGAGCGCCACGTTGCGGGCGAAGGCCGTCTCGTCCGGGTGGTTGACCAGCGCCGGAAAGCCCAGCTTGTAGTCGACCTCAGCCTTTGCACCGAAGCTCTCGGCCTGTGCCCGCGCCAGTGCCTGGACACGTTCCCCGAGCAGGCGCCGAACATCGCCGTCGAAGGCGCGTAGAGTGAGCTTCAGCGACACGCTCTCGGGTATGACGTTCGATGCCTGGCCACCGTGAATGGAGCCGACCGTGACGACGGCCATGTCCTGCGGATCAACATTGCGCGACACCAGGCTTTGCAACGCAGTGATCAGCGATGCCGTCGCCAGCACCGGATCGACGGTCAGATGCGGCTCGGCCCCATGTCCCCCCTTGCCGACGATGGTAATGTTTGCCTGATCGACAGAGGCCATGGCCGGCCCGGCGACGAAGCCGAAACGGCCGGCCGTCACCCCCGGCCAGTTGTGCAGGCCGAAAACCGCGTCCACGGGGAAGCGTTCGAACAGGCCCTCCGACAGCATCTTGCGGGCGCCCGCACCGATTTCCTCGGCCGGCTGGAAGATCAGCCTCAACGTGCCGTCGAAACGCCCCTCGGTCGCGAGAAACCGGGCAGCGGCGAGCAGGATCGCCGTATGCCCATCATGGCCGCAGGCGTGCATGACCCCCTTGTGGCGGCTGGCATAGGCTAGCCCGGTCGCTTCCTCGATCGGTAGCGCGTCCATGTCCGCGCGCAGGCCGATCGCCTTCTCGCCTTGTCCACCCCGGAGCGTGGCGACGATACCGGTTCCGGCGATACCGCGGCTGACCTCATACCCCCAGGAGGCGAGTAGATCGCCGACCACGCTGCTGGTGCGCTTTTCCTGGAAAGCGAGTTCCGGGTGCTGGTGGAGGTCGCGTCTTATCGCGACGACCTCGTCGATGAAGGTGGCAAGGCCACGTTCGACCGCGGCAGATCTCTGGGTATCGGTGAGGATGAGGTTCATGGGCCCGTCTCCGCCGACGCCGTCAGGCCCCGACGGCCCTTCCGCGCGCGACATCCGCTGCCGGGGCGGCGTAGCGGCTCTCGCGATAGGAGAGCCCCAGATGATCGCGCAGTGTTTCTCCTTCGAGCCTCGGCTTGAAATAGCCACGACGTTCCAGGATCGGCAGCACATGCGCGGCGAAATCGGCGAGACCTTCGGCAATCACCGGGAAGCCGAGGATGAAGCCGTCGGCTGCCTCCTCGTCGATCCAGCGGATGATTTCCTTAGCGATATGTTCGGCCGTGCCGATGAAGGCAGTTCTCGGCGTTGCGACATCGAGCGCGATCTCGCGCAGGGTCGCTCCGGTTTCGCGCGCCGTCTTCTTGATGCGGTCGGTCGTCGCCCGAAAACTGTTCTTGCCGATATCCCCGATATCCGGAAACGGCGCATCCAGCGGATAGGCGCTGAAGTCGTGATGATCGAAGAAGCGACCGAGATAGAGCAACGCCTCCTCGATCGTCACGAGATCGCGGATTGCGCGGTACTTCGCCTCCGCCTCCTCGGCCGTAGCCCCAACGATCGGGCCGATGCCCGGGAAGATGCCGATCTCGGCAGCGCTGCGTCCCTGCGCCACAGCACTTTGCTTTACCTGCTTGTAGAATGTCTTGGCGTCGTCGATCGGGCCGCCATTGGTGAAGACGGCATCCGCATGCTTGCCCGCAAGCCGGACGCCGGAATCGGAGGCGCCTGCCTGAAACACCACCGGCTGTCCCTGCCTGGAGCGCTCGATGTTGAGCGGCCCTTCGATCCGGAAGAACCGTCCCTTGTAATTGAGCCGACGCAGCTTCGTCTTGTCGGCGTAAACGCCGGTTGCCCGGTCACGCACGAAGGCATCGTCGTCCCAACTGTCCCACAGCCCCTTGATCGCATCGAGATACTCGTCGGCGATCTCGTAGCGCAGCTCATGTTCCGGATGTTCGCGTCCGTAGTTGCGGCCGGAGCCTTCGAGCGGCGATGTCACCGCATTCCAACCGGCACGGCCACCGCTAATGAGGTCGAGCGAGGCAAACTGGCGGGCGATGGTGAACGGGTCGCTGTAGGAGGTCGAAACCGTGCCGACCAGGCCGATCTTAGACGTCGAAGCGGCGAGCGCCGACAGGATGGTCAGCGGCTCGAAGCGGTTAAGGAAATGCGGGATCGACTGCTCGTTAATGTAGAGGCCATCGGCAACGAAGGCAAAGGCGATGCCGGCGGCCTCCGCCTTTCGCGCCGTTTCGACGAAGAAGTCGAAGTTGACGCTTGCGTCCGCCGGGCCGCTTGGATGCTTCCAGGCGTTCATGTGCCCGCCCGGCCCTTGCAGCATCATACCGAAAGTCACGTTCTTCTTGGTCATGGCAGATCCTTCAGGGAAAATTCAGGCGGCGAGAGAAACCCGTTCGCGCGCGATGAGTTCGATCGAGGCGAGGCGCTCGCTGACGCTGACTGCGGGGGTGTCGATGACGAATTCCTTTATGCCGTAGCGTCGGTGCAGATCATCGAGTTCCTGGCGAACCTGCCGCGCAGTTCCGGTGAGCACGCTCGGCGTCTTCTCCTCGACGCGGTAGTCGGCGATTCCGGCCTGGCGGGCGAATTCGGCAGCTTGCTCCTCGCTGCCGACATTGACGCTCTGGCCATTTGCAAGCAGCACCTTGAAGATTTTCAGGTCCGCGACGCGCTCGCGCGCTCGCTGTTCGCTTTCGGCTGCGAAAGCTGCGAGAGCAAGAAGCGGCCGATCGCCGTTCGTCGCGCGCTCATAGGCGTCGAAGGTTCTCTGCAGGTTTTCCGGATCACCGTTGAGGTGACCGGCAAAGACAAGCTTCCAGCCCTTTTCGGCAGCGAGCAATGCGCTGTCGACGCTTGCTCCCAGCAAGAAACGGTCCGGCGCGACCGGCGGCAGCGGCGTCGCCAACAGCTCCGAAGCTTCGCTACCTTCTGCCAGCAAATAGCGGTTGAGGTCGGCCAGCTGCTCGGGAAAGCTCGGCCGCAATGCCGGATCGACTCCGGCCTGCAACGCTCTGGTCGAGAACGGAAAACCACCGGGTGCCTTGCCGACACCGAGATCGACCCGGGACGGTGCTAGACTGGCAAGCAGGTTGAACGTCTCGGCGACCTTGTAGGCACTATAGTGCTGCAGCATGACGCCGCCGGAACCGATACGGATCTTCGACGTCTTGGCGAGGAGATGAGCGATCAAGATTTCCGGTGCGGAACTCGCGAGACCGGCGATGTTGTGGTGCTCCGCGACCCAGAAGCGGTGGTAGCCCCATTCTTCAGCCTTGGCAGCAAGGTTAGCCGTCGCATGCAGCGCCTGTGTCGGCGTGCCACCAGGATCGACCGGACTCTTGTCGAGAAGGCTGAGCAGATAGGGCATGGTTTGCGGTTCCACGACGTTGATGACAACAATACATTAAATACATAATTTTTATAGATTATAGGAATGACGTTCTCTTTGGCTGCCCGAAACAGGAAAAGCTGTTGCTCTCATCACGCAACAGGATGCAGTTTTCGCTGTGCCGGAAGCCGCCTCTGCTAGGCGCTGTCGAACCATAACATCTGTCGTCATGCCGCGACGATAACGGGATCATGCCGAAGAGGATCGGCGTTGGCCCTGCAAGGCGCTGCTGCGCGCTGAAGGGGTTCGAACCAACTTCCCCGTGCTCATTGTTAATTAGGCGAGCACGTTAATTAACAAAAATGCAGTTACGTTTATTAACGTGAAGTCCTTTTACTTCTGCACAAGAATCGGATCGAAACGACCAACACTACGGCAATGCCGTCCGCTGCCAACGCCTGGATGAGACGAACACATTCTGGACGAGCTTTGGCAAAAGCGCCGCAGAGCGCTCATCCACAACAACCAGCTTCGGCCGAAGTACGATCGCGATGGCTCGCGCGAAAGAGTGTGCGGGTATAGCCGCGCTGCATGTCGCCGGCGCGCAATTGCGCGCGCGTCAGCGTTTCGACCGCGCGCGCGTTCTGCATCACCATCAATCGATCGCACATATAGGAGATGACAGCGAGATCGTGGCTGACGATGACAAAGGTCAGCTTAAGTTCACGACGAAGGCGGTTCAGGAGGTTAAGGATTTCAGCCTGGACCGAAACGTCGAGCGCCGAAGTCGGCTCATCGAGCAGGAGCACCCTTGGGGATAGCGACAGTGCGCGGGCGATCGCCACGCGCTGGCGTTGGCCGCCGGACAGTTCGTGCGGGAAGCGAAACCGGTGCGCTGCCGTCAGCCCGATCATCTCCAGCAACTCGACGGTGCGCGCATCCACATCCGACATGCGGTTGATCAGCATCGGCTCGGCGATGGCCTGGCCGACCGTGTAGCGGGGATGAAGCGAGGCATAGGGATCTTGGAACACCATCTGCGCCACGCGCACGAGGTCGCGCCGCCTTCCCTTGCGCCGATCTATACCGCCGATGTGGATATCACCGGTCCAATGGCGATTGAGACCCATGACTGCGCGCAAGACGGTCGATTTGCCCGAGCCGCTTTCGCCGACGAGACCGAAACTCTCGCCGCTCTCCACTGAGAGGCTGACGTTCTGCACCGCGACGGCGCTGCCGAAATGGACGCTGAGATTGTCGATGCGGATCATGGGCGAGCCTCTCCCCAGCTTGCGTCGCGCGCGAGAGTTGGCAGTGGTGTCAGCGGCCCGTCGATGGCGGGCAGGCAGGCAAGCAGGCCCCGCGTATAGGGATGGACCGCCTCGTGCATGCGTCGCGCATCCAGCGTCTCGACGATCCGGCCGGCATACATGACCAGGACCCGGTCGCAGAAGCGCGAGACGAGATTGAGGTCGTGGCTGATGAAGACAAGGCCCATGCCGCGGCGCCTGACCAGTTCGTCCATGATCTCGAGCACCTGCAACTGCACGCTAACGTCGAGGGCGGAGGTGGGTTCGTCAGCGATCAGCAGTTCCGGCTCGCGCACCACCATCATGGCGATCATCACCCGCTGGCCCATGCCGCCAGAGAGTTCGTGTGGATAGAGGTCGTAGACGCGCTCCGGCGCGCGGATATGCACCGCCTCCAACACGTCAAGCACTTTCTGGCGCACCTTTGCTGCCGGCAGCGATCGGGCACCGAGCCGGATCGCCTCGGCAATTTGCTTGCCGACACACATGACCGGGTTGAGCGAGAATTTCGGATCCTGCAGGATCATGCCCATGCGATTGCCACGCAACTGCCGACGTACGCGCGGCGAAGCCGTAAGCAGATTGATGCCGTCAAAGGACATCACATCAGCCGAGACGCGCGCATGCTCCGGCAGAACGCCCATCAGGGCGCGGCTGGAGAGACTCTTTCCCGAGCCGCTTTCGCCGACGATGCCGAGCTTTTCCCGGCCGACTTCGAAGGAGACGCCCTTGACCGCCTCGATCATTGTGCGGCCCTCGCCGGCAAAGGCGATGCGCAAGTTTTCCACGGTGACAAGCGTCTCGCTCATGCACGCCTCCTCAGGTGCGGGTCGAGCAGGTCGCGCATGGCATCGCCCAGAAGGTTGAAGCCGAGGCTAACGATGAAGATCGCAAGACCAGGCATCGTTGCCACCCACCATTGATCGAAGATGAACTTGCGGCCAGTCGAGATCATTGCGCCCCATTCCGGCAGCGGCGGCTGCGCGCCGAGGCCGATGAAGCCGAGACCAGCGGCCGTCAGAATAATGCCGGCCATGTCAAGCGTCATGCGCACGATAACCGAGGAGAGGCACATCGGCATGATATGGCGAAAGACGACGCGGAACTCTGACCCGCCGGCCAGCCTGACGGCGTTGACATAGTCACTGTCGCGCACGATCAGTGCTTCAGCCCGCGCCAGCCGCGCATAGGGCGGCCAGGCGGTGAGCGTGATCGCCAGCGCCGCATTGACGATGCCAGGCCCGAGCGCGGCAACAAAAGCAAGCGCCAGCAGCAGTTTCGGGACGGCAAGAAATACGTCGGTGATGCGCATGAACACCGCATCGACCCAGCCGCCCGACGTTCCCGCCACCGCGCCGATGATGAGGCCGATCGGTGCAGATGTCGCCACCACCAGCCCCACGATGAGCAGTGTCAGCCGGGCGCCGTAGAGCATGCGGGAGAAGATATCACGACCCAGCTCGTCCGTGCCGAGCCAGTTCTTAACGTTCGGCGGCGAAAGGCGATGCACGAGATCGGGCAGGTAGGGATCATGGGTCGCAAAAAGGGGCGCGAAGACTGCGCTCGCCATGAGCACGCCGAGGATGGCAAGGCCGATCATGCCGAGCGGGTTACCGGTAAAACGGCGGGCGAATTTGGTGAATTCACCGAGGCGCGCGCGCCGAAGCTGGCGGCGGGTCTCGGCATGGGTGAGATTGATGGCGGTCATGGTGGCCTCCTACCGGCGGCGAAGGTTGGAGCGCGGATCGAGCATCTGGTAGACGACGTCCGAGACCATGTTGAGCAGGATGAACACGGCGCCGACCAGCACTGTGCCGCCCAGCACGGCGTTGATGTCGGCCCTGAAGAGTGATGAGGCTATGTAGTTGCCGATGCCCGGCCAGGCAAAGACCGTCTCGACGAGCACGGAGCCTTCCAGCAGGCCGCCGTAGGAAAGTGCGATCACCGTGACGAGCGGTATGGCGGCATTTCGCAGCGCATGCAGCATCACCGCGCGATATTCAGTCGCCCCCTTGAGGCGGGCCGTCAGCACATATTCCCGCGACAGCTGGTCGAGCATCATCGAGCGCGTCATGCGCGAGATGTAGGCAAGGCTGTAGTAGCCCAGCAGCGCTGCCGGCAGCACGATATGGCTCAAGGCATTGCTGAAGACTTCCCACTCGCCTGATAGAAGCGAGTCGATCAACAGCGAACCGGTTACCGGTTTGACGATGCCCTGATAGAAGACGTCGATCTGGCCAGGACCAGACACCCAGTCGAGCCGGGAATAAAAGACGAAGAGGCCGACCAGTCCAAGCCAGAAGATTGGCACGGAATAGCCAATGAGGCCCACAAAGCGGATCACGTAGTCGGGCCATTTGTCGTGCCAATAGGCAGCGGCCACACCCGCCGGCACGCCGATGAGCGTGCCGGCGAGAAGGCCGAGCGTCGCAAGCTCCAGCGTCGCGGGAAAGAAGCCGGAAAGATCCGAGAGCACGGGCCGGTTAGTGACGAAAGACGTGCCAAAATCTCCCCGAACGAGCTTTCCGGCATAGGCGAGGAACTGCTGCCAGAGCGGCTTGTCGAGGCCCATTTCGAGGAAGACGCGCTGGTAGACCTCCTCGCTTGCCTTCTGTCCGACGACCGACAGGACCGGATCGATCGGCACAACGCGGCCGACGCAAAAGGTGAGTGCGACCAGGCCAATGAGCGTGATGCCCACGGTGAGGAGAAGCGTGAGGATCCGGCCGGTGACACCGAGAACCCGGTTGATGAGAACTGCCGGCACGAACCACTCCGTTTGATCTAATGCGATTGATCTCGGCCGCGACCGGCGCCGGAGCCCCGTTCGCTGCCGAAACATGGGTTCGAACGGCTACTTGGTTACGTTCCAGTATCGGTCGTCGGCGAAGGTCTGCCCGAGGACGACCCCCTTGATCGAACTGCGCACGCCGACCTTTCGGACCTGCTGGAACATGTAGAGGAAGGGCGAGGTGTCTGTATGTGCCTTCTGCAGGGTTTCATACATCACCCGGCGCTTGTCCGTATCCTGCTCGCGCACGGCCGCCATCGCCTCCTGCGACAGGCTTCCAGCGTTCCAGCCAAATCGATCGGCAAGGCCAGCGGAACCGTCCGGTGCGTCCTGCTTGTTCACGGCAAAGGCCTTGGCGTTGGAGTGCGGGTCGGGATAGTCCGGGCCCCACAGGCCGAGCCAGATGTCGAGGTTTGACGAGCGATAGCGTTCCAGCCACTGCTGGCCGTCGACCACTTCAAGGTTCAGCTTGATGCCGGCCTGCGCCATGGTCGCCTGGATCGCCTGGGCGAAGTCCGTGTAGGGCGGCGTGTTCCAGACAACCGTGTCCAGCGTGAGCTCACCCGAAATTCCAGCCTCGCCCAACAGCGCCTTCGCCTTCTCTATATCGAGCTTGTACGGATTGTAGTCGATTTCGCCTAGGAAGCCCTTCGGCACCAGCGTCTGGTGGACTTCCACCGTGCCGCGCGAGATCGTGTCAGCGATGCCCTGGTAATCGACCAGGTACTTCAGCGCCTGCACGACCTTGGGCTTGGCCAGGTGCTCGTTCCTGACGTTCAAGCCCATGTAGTAGATGGTTCCGGAACGACCGTCGACGAAGCCGACGTCCGGGTTCTCCTCGATAGCGCCGAAATCATCCGGGCCGAGTTTGTTGGCTATGTCGATGTCGCCCTTTTCGAGCAACAGGCGCTGCGCGGCGCTTTCGGGAACATGCTGAAGGAAGATCCGCTCCAGGCCTCCGGTCTCGCCGGTATAGTTGGGATTGCGGGTCAACATGATCGACTGCTTGGGCTCCCAGCGCGTCAGCACATACGGGCCGGAACCGGCGGAGTTCTCAACCTTCAGCCAGCCATTGCCGAAGTCGCCATTGACCTCGTGCTCCTGCACCAGCTTGGAATCGACGATGCCGCCGACATAGGAAGACAGACAGTAATAGAGGAACGACGGCGCATAGGTGTCGCCGATCTCGATGACCAGCGTCATGTCGTCAGTCGCCTTGATGCGATCCTTGACGTTCTCAGGCGTGAAGCCAAACTGGGTGAGGATGAAGGCAGAGCGCGACTTCATCTGCACGACGCGGCGCAGCGAATATTCCGCATCCCTCGCCGTCACCGGATTGCTGGAGGCGAACTTCAGCCCCGGACGCATCTTGAAGGTATGGGTCTTGCCGTCCGGCGACGCCGTCCAGCTTTCGGCGAGCACGCCGATGATCTTGCTAGAATCGTCGGTCGCTGCAGTCAAAAGCGGCTGGTAGATCTGATTTGCCGTAAGCACGCCGCCAACCTCCGACACCTCGCCCGGATCAAGCGTGATGATATCGTCGATGGCATCAGCTACGACGAGCGTGTCCTTCGGCGTTTCGGCCAGGGCCTGGCCGGTCGCCAACGCCAGCGCGAGCGCCGCGCCGTTGATCAATTTTTTCACGCGCATTTTTCCTCCTTCAGGCGTGAAGGGTTTCTCCTGTCACCGCCTGCCCCGCGTTGCGTTGTTTTGAAATGCCTGTCCGCTTCCGCCCCGGTCCTGTGACGCAGATACCGCACCGACGAAGCGCCCCGCCTTGAAGTGACCTCCACCACTCAATCCGGAACTTTAGTCAGGCTAAAGTTTTTAGGCGGCTCTTGTCAATCGGTCTCGTGACAATTTCTGGGAGAACTGAAGTGGCTGTTCCGACCCCATCACCGCTCCGGTATGATCCGCGTCGTGCCAACCCAAAGTTCCCGCGCCTCGCCGGAACCGACATTGCGTGCCCTGTGTGGCAGCGATGCGGGAAAGTGTAGTGTGTCCCCTGCCGTGAGCAGATACTCGCGATCGCCGACCTCGTAGTGCATCTCACCCTCGATGACATAGAGGAAGTCTTCGCCCTCGTGACGCGTCACATCGGAGACATAGCCGGGAGGCATATGCGTGATACAACTATTGAGTTTCGCCCCTGGAAAACCGCGCTGCAATAGTTGGTACACTCGTTCTTCCGCCTCAATGCTGTAGCTGTGCCGCTCGCTAGCATGCGAGACCATGGAGTTGCTGCGCTGCGGCGCTTGCGGCAGAAAAGCCTCAACACTGGTATCCAAACTGGAGGCAAGGTTGCAAAGCGAGATCAACGAGGGCGTGGAAAGACCGCGCTCTATCTGGCTGATAAAGCCCTCACTGAGGCCGGCCTCGCGTGCAACCTGCCTCATCGTCTTGCCGATCTCTTTACGTCGCCGGCGAAGCGCACGCCCTAGTGAAACGGCAGGTGGAAAAAGATGGGACCTCTCAGGGCCCTTCTGCTGCGCCTCCCGATCATTGGAACTCATGTTGTCTTTCCGCATCTTCTTGACCTGACGAAACTTTAGTGCGACTAAAGTTATCCATGCAAGTTAAAATAGAGGCAGGGATGTTGATTTGCGATGGAGGCCGCCCGGGGTTGCCACCGAGAAGCGCCTCTCTTTCGGGATGTTTCGAATAGAATTTCTGCCAGCGAGGTCATACAGCAGCACCAGCATCGCAGCGGCGACGGGTCAGCTCCGTAGCTGTTCAGCAAGCCCGCGCGACGGCAGACAGCTTTCAGGTCAGATTCTAAGCGTCCTGTACGCTGGTGTTCAGGCCGTGGCCTACTTGTTCACGGCAGGATCGGTCGTCGACCGAGCAGTGCCGCCAGTTCGCACAGGTTTCGGCTCGGCAATCTTGGTGGTGAGCGTAGCGGGCGTGATGCCGATCGGCTGCGTGCTAGTCGAAGCGGCGCGACCACGATCGAGCCGCACCGCGTAGGCTCAAACTTTCAGTCAGAGCCAGCTGCGTCCATCAGGTCCACTGCACCCGTAAGGCGGAAGTTTTCCTTCGAACCTCGACTGTATTTTATGGCAGCCCCAGCTCCGCAAGGGGAGCGGCATATAGCCGTTCAGCGCGATCCCTACTTCGTCATAAGGGCTTTCGCCAAACGCGACATACATGTACCAGCGCCCACCAAACATCACCACTACCGCCAGGAAAATGACAATAGCGAATTGAACCAACTTCTTGATTTTAAATCTCCTTCTACACCTGGAGCACCTTCTATATAGTTTTGTCTCTTGTGTTCAAGGGCTTCCAAATCAGGGGTGATAAGCGGCCCGTTCATCTGGATTTCATTCTAGCCGGCAAAGGATCTCCACGGCGGCCCGATGTCAGCGTTTGCAGCCATCAACACGGTGTCGTACCGTGTCCCGCCGCATCTCACCACCGTGAAGTCGATGTCAGGTCGCCTTCACCTCGATCTTCCTAACACGCGACAGCGCATCCTCCGTTTTTGGAAGCGTCACGGTCAGGACGCCGTTCTGGAACTGGGCGGCGGCTTTGTCCGCGTCGACGCCCGACGGTAACGGGATCGAGCGGTGGAACGACCCGTAGGAGCGTTCCAACAAGTGATACCCCTTCTTCGCTGCGGAATGGTCGTGCGGCTTTCATGCAGCGCCTACGTCTCACCTGCCCGGCCGCGTCAGGGATCGGGCAGACCCTGCGTGCCCTTCTGGGCACCTTGTCAAAGTTCATCGTTCTTTCCCGGGCTTTGCGACAGGAACGTTACCCAGCTTTGTGGGGCCTATCAGCCACACCCCTTACGATGAGTGACGTTAATACGGACGTGGCGATCTGCTGGGATATCGCCCCGGCTTGTGCCTCGGAGGCAAGGGCCTCCGCTGCGCCTAGAAGACCGACGCACAAAGGGCGCAAGCGCTCATCTTCTAGGCCGGAGAACGGCCGAAGCGCGTCACACATCAGCTCGACGTATACGTTGAGCATGAGCCGTTGCTGTGCGGCCATCTCCTCTGTCCCTTTTAGTGCGGCGGAGATTGCGAGAGCTTCTGGACCAAACTGGGCAAGGCACTTGAAATACGCGTCGCTGATGACGTCAGCTACGGCGGTGAGGTCAGTTGGCGCTTCACGGAGAGCAGAGCGGAGCCAGTGGACATAGTTGTCCTCCAACCGCTTGAACAGCGCCACCAAGAGGCCGGCCCGGGTAGAAAAGTGTTCGTAAGCAATTGGGCGACTGACCCCTGCTTTTCCGGCCAAGGTCCCGAGCGTCAGTTCATCCGCACCCTGATTGCGGACGATTTCCATCGCGACATCGAGCATCTGTTCGCGACGCATATCTCTCTTGAGCTTCACATTTCCCTCTTGCGCAGGATCCTACAATCTGTAGGTTACAAAATGTAGCATCTTAGTCAAGGATGACGTGATGAGTGACATAGCCGTGATCGGGCTGGGACATATGGGCAGTGCGCTTGCCAAGGCCCTTGTGACTTCCGGCAAAAGCGTCACCGTCTGGAACCGAAGCCAAGGCAAAACGGACGCTCTTGAGCGCATCGGCGCCTTGAAGGCGGAAACGCCAGCCGCTGCTATTGCTGACAGCAACACGCTCATCGTCTGCCTCTCAGACTATGCTGCAACGTCGATCGTCCTTGATGAAGCACACGCTACTGATTTGATTGAAGGAAAGACCCTCGTCCAACTCACGTCGGGCACGCCGAAACAAGCGCGCAATCTCGGGCAGTGGGTCGAGGCCCGTGGAGGAAGCTATCTTGACGGCGCAATTTCGGCCTGGCCCGATCAGATCGGTGGACCTGACGCCTCCATTGTTATCGCCGGGCGAGAAAGTGTCTTAACCCCGATCGCGCAAATCTTGAAACTGCTCGCTCCAAATCTCTCTCACGTCGGAACAGACATTGGGCGTGCAAAGATTCTCTTCAATGCGGCCCTTTCCTACTTCGCCGCACACTGGATTGGCTTCAGCCATGGTGCGGCAATGTACGGGGCAGAAGGAATGGACGTCGCTGAGTTTGGCGAAGCTATCGCTGCCCTGTCACCAATGTTTGCAGACGATGTGCGCCACATGGGGAGAGCTATTTCAGGGAGCAGATTCGCTGATCCTCAAAGCACCATCAGGTCAGTTGGTGTGGACATTTCCCGGCTCGTGGAGATTGCGGATGATTTGAACATCAGTTCCGCGTTTCCCGAATTTGCTGCTGATCTCTTTCGCAGCGCTGCGGAGGCAGGGTACGGCGCGGAGGAGCATTGCGCTATCTTCAAAGTCATTCGCACGCGATGAGCCACGTCAGTATCTCGCTTCCAATGCTGAGTTGGAGCGTACCGTAAGCGCAGGCGGTTTTAACGCCGGACCGAATGGTTGCGTCAAGCAACCTGCCGCCAGGCTCTTAGAGAGTGAACGCCAATGGTAAAGCACCGGACGTACAGCGTCGGGTCTCAAGCGGCAGGTTTCGCAAGAGTATTTCGGTGGCGAGATTCAGCATGCGCGAGAATTGTGCCTAGTGATCCCGTCGAGGGGGGCGATTTACAGTCAAATCAAAGGAGCCTCAGTTGGATCTGGCTTTTGTCTTTCTTGAAAAATTGCACTCGAACTGGTTGCCATTCAGAGGTGGAGAATCCGGCAATATCGTTTTTCAGCGTGCCAATGCGCAGGCATACGCAAAAATTGCTGCTGCAGCTCATCGCACCGAACTTGCCGGGGAGCGCGACCGACTCATTTGGCTACAAGGCCGAGGTGTGGCTTGTCCCGAAGTAATCAGTTGGCGGGAAGAACAGGAAGGCGCGTGCCTGGTGATGACGGCAATCCCCGGAGTGCCGGCAGCAGATCTTTCAGGATCCGACTTGCTCAAGGCATGGCCGTCGATGGTGGAGCAACTTAACGCTGTTCACGGCCTGTCGCCAGAGGACTGCCCGTTTGAGCGTAGGTTGTCAGGAATGTTGGCACGCGCTGTCGATGTGGTTTCCCGCAATGCCGTTAATCCTGACTTCTTACCAGACGAGGACAAGCATACGCCGCAGCCCGATCTCTTAGCTCGGATCGAACGAGAGCTAACGGTACGTCTCGAGCAAGAAAGCACCGAATTGACGGTTTGCCATGGTGATCCCTGCATGCCGAATTTTATGGTAAGCGCCGAAACTCTGCAATGTACAGGTCTGATTGACCTTGACCGACTTGGAAAAGCGGACCGCTATGCAGATTTGACGCTGATGATCGCCAACGCTGACGAGAACTGGGCTTCCCCAGCGGAAGCAAAGCGCGCTTTCGATATCCTGTTCACAAGTTTGGGGATCGACGCTCCTGATCGTGAACGCCTTGCCTTCTATCTGCGCTTGGATCCGCTCACTTGGGGGTGATGCATATGCCAACAAAAATTCCCCCTGATTGGCATGCTGCCCAACCAGTTCTCATTGCAGACACCTTTTCAAGCTGCGTTTGGAAAGTCCGATTGCCAAGTGGGACTCCCGCGCCACAACTGCCGCGGCGTGGGCGGCAACCGGCGTGACCGCCGCTTCATCTCATGAACTCACGACGAGCTAAATGTGGTCTAAGGACGTCCGTTCATTTTGCTGCTGCTCTGCGATTGACCGGCACCCGGCCCCCCTTGCGAAACACCACGCCCGTGGCTGCTTCCTTTATTTGTCGAACTCGGGCCGTTACCCCACCCATTGTTTCCGTTGCTGCCGCCACCGCCACCACCGGAAGAGGCAATCGCTTGCGACGTCAGGCTAGTTGACAGAAGCATTGTGACGACTGGTGGGGTTACGACCGCAAATCGACCGCAGCCCTTCAGAAACTCGCGCCGATCGTGGTCACTTCGTGATTGGTTGATTTCTTCGGCCATCTGCCCTCCCACCCGTCCAACGGATGTCACCTATATTAGAGATAACTACTTTTACATTAAAAGCTACGAGTTATCCATATATCTTTAGATATAACTGGGGTGCACTCCGCGTATCTACCCACGGTCAATGCTCGGTTGCAAACCCGACAGGTCCCCCCAATCGGCTACAGTTTTCCGGGAGGCTTCGCGCGGAAGTTGCGCCGCAATTCGCGAGCCTTTCGCACAAGCTCCCGGCGCATTGAAGGATAAGGCTCGCCCCCGAAACGATCCCAGGAACGATAGTGGGTAACTTCCGACATGAGAGTGAGGAGCGTGAGCGGAGGCCTCAGGTAGCCACAGCCGAGCTGAAATCGCCGCCGGGCAAACTGGATCCTGGCCGTCGATCCCACTCCGCCAATAGCCGTTCGGTCAAGGCCGAAAAGCGCGGCGGCTGTTACGATTTGGGTCTCGACTGCGTTCCTCTCATAGCCGTTCGCGAAAAGCGCTTTAAGTCCGTTCCAGTCGACCGATGACGCGCGGGCAAGCGTTGCTATGTCCAGCAGATGGCGCAGGTCGAGTAGCCCGCGCCAATAGTCACCATCTTGAAACTGATCGTGAAGAATTAAAAGAATGATCTGCGCAAACGCCGTTGGAACGCGCACACGGCCTTCGCCAATAACGACCACGCAACTATCGCCATAAAGCCATTCCGCGTCGCCGAAGGAGGCCGGCCCTTTCGGTCGACACTGAAGATCAATGCTTCCGACATCCGTTGGACGGATCAGGACGACCGGGAGATGATATTCCGCGTTCCCTGGCCAGGAACCTTCACCGGAAGATAGCGCGACCTCATATCCCTGACGGCACAGTGCTTTTGATGCATCTCGCATATCCTGGGGGCGGACAAGAATGTCCAAATCGGTCAGGAGCCGTGCCCCAAGCGCTTCAGGGGCCGCACTCGCAAGGATGGCCGTTCCCTTCAGCACGACGGGCTCTATACCGATCTCGTTCAGAGATGCGGCCGCCTCGCCCAGCTGAGCCTTCAGTCTGCAATTTCGCTCAGTGTTTCGCCGGTATATCATCGACAGATAGTTAGAGAGATCCTCCGGCAAGTGGGGTTTGGCGTCCTTCACCACGCCTGCAAGTGAGGTGATCGTCAGGCTCCTGTTCGCAAGGGCTACGATCCCGTCCCAGTTCGCCTCTTTCGGTATCTGCCCGTTGAGGCAGGAGGCGAGCGTAACCAGATCGCGCCAGCTATTGCCTGTCATGAAGGCGCCTCAATGTCTCCACGGCTCTATCGAGGGAAGAGTAGGTCAGCTCGACGGTGCGCGCCTGTGAAACCATATCGAGGAGCCGCTGAAACTGCGGCAAGGCGAGGCGACGCTCTGGCGTGTGCGCACCGGCCAGTAGTTCCGCAAGGGCACGTATGGGCTCAACGTCGCAAACCTCGACTGGCCGCCCGGAGCGACGACGGCGGATCAGCACGACAGCTGCAGGCTGAACCCGCTCGTCTGCAGCATAGGGCAGCCCTGTCGGATAGCGCACACGCTTATTGTCGAGCCGCCTATGGATTGGCGCTGCCAGAATTGCATCCGACATGTGGCCGAGCAGCCCCCAAGACCCCTGCTTCAACGCGGGCGAGAAGGGCACTCCCACGAGCAGGCCATCTTCGTCCATAAGCGCGATATCATCTCCGCCGTAGGTGAAACCTGCCGCGAGCAATGCCATGGCGAGTGTCGTCTTGCCGGCCCCCGCCGCGCCACAGATCAAGAGGCCTTTGCCGTTCTTGACGAGCAATGCCGCGTGAAGTGCGACATTCAGGCCAAGGTTAGCAAGAATTTCGTCTGTCACGAGCGCCTTGATCGCTGGGGCAACCTCCAAGCCAGCAACAATCATGCCCGACGAACGATGTCGGCTGATGCATACGCGCTTGCCAAAACGCGCGACGTCGTACGCAGCCGTGTGTGAGGTAGCAGGATCTGCCCTATTGTGGGCGAAAATCGGGACAACGAGGTCGCGAAGCTCTTGATCATAGAAGGCGAGCGATACGGCAGTACCTTCGAAATCAAATGTCTGGGTGTCTAGTGGATTGCCCTCGTGCTCATCAAACATGATCTCCAGCAGATTCCATCGTGACAAATACGCCAGGTAGTCTTGCACCGACGCGTGCGCACGCGCTCGGCTTAGGCCCCGTGCCACCAGGGCGTCTTCCAACTGATGCGCCCGGGCGGGCTCGGCGAGGAGGCAGGTAAGAAAGGCGCTCAACTCATTGAGTTGGAAAATCTGCTGGGACGCTTCGTCAAAGATAGTCTTGCGTTCCCCAAGCAAGAAAAAACTTGCACCTGCGAAGAGGCGGAACTTCATCGGCGCTTCTCGTTCGCTAAAGACAATTGAATCCACATTTCCAATCGAAAATATACTTGCAAGAGGCGGGCGCCCTCAATCTTATGAAAATAGTCGCTCATCTGTGAGCGTGAGGAGGACGACGACCTCTGCCTGCAGGTCCGAGCACACCTGTCTGTATTCGCTGATCAGCTCTACGCGCGCCGGGTACTCCTGCATCAGGTCGTCGAGCGTCGTCGCGGCGAGCGCGTACGCCTCGAAAAGATCTAGGAGGCAAGGTTCTCTGGCTTGACGCAGCTGAGGGCGATACCGGGGTAAAGCCATCCCCAGACGGGCTCGACCTAAATGCATCAATCTCATGGTTGCTCCCTCGCTGCAGCTCAAGGCTATTTTGACGTTGGGGCGGGTGTCGGAAGAACAATGGCACTGGTTTGTTGAGGATCGTTCGAGAGCGTGCTGCCCACGAACAGATAGGCTCCGATGACAACCATCGCCAAGAGCAGGATACCGATGGGAAATCCTGTAGAAAATTTTCGCGGTGGCTCGCCGTAGCAGTATGGTTCGTACATTGTCGATCCTCCTGTCGGCAACGACACCAGAACGAACCGAAGGGCGGGTAGGCTGCCCCGGCGCCGTTGTCGGCCTATGGAGCACTGGATGGATTGCCCACAGGCTGAAGCTAAAGTAACGCGATGATATAGGACGACTACGGATTAAGACCTTTGCGGACCGATTATGGGACTAAAGTCCATGCAGACCATCTCCTCGATCTCATCTCTTATCGCCGTTCTTACTTCGGTAGCTGCAAAGTGCCGTCCCTTCCCCGAAAGGAAGGGACGTGCTTTCAGTCATTCGATCACGCGAACGATCTTGCGAGTGCCTGGATCTACCAGCACGGTGCGATTATCGATGACCACATAGCGATATTTGATGTCCGGCGCATCAAGGGTGTGCAATTCCACCGTCTCGGGGAGTGCGGAGCCCACATTAAGCTCAACGCCCGGAAGATTGATGGAAGCGAGGGGTTTCTTCTTCACATATTCGCGAACGACCGTTTCCTGCTCTGGCGTGACTAGGACGGTTTGAGCAAAACCAAAGCCGGAAGCCCCAAGCAGAAACAAACCTGCAAGGGCAGAACTGACAACCTTCTTCATGTACGTCTCCATCTGTTTTGAATTCCCTGCTCTCAAAGAGGGAACACTTTGCAAACGTTCTTGGGGAATTACCGTTCCAGGGTCAGACTTCAGTCGCATGTACTTAAACTTAGGTCTTGCCGGCTGCCCAGACCATAGTCTGGCTCGGATCGGCTAAACGAGGCCCAGGCACTTGCCTCCTCCTTTTGACCCTGCAACGCCGCGGTGCAACCCTGGTCGACTGGCCGCCGCTAGGACGCCTTGGAGGTGGGACGGCTATCGGCTCGCCATGTTGAAGCGGCCAACGTGATGGCAATCACCCGTGGCGGTTACCACTGGACGAAAAAGTCGGCAGGATCGTCGCCGAGGCGCGCGAGCTCGGCGACGATGATCCTTGATGGCGAGGCGGTTGTTCTCGACGGCCAGGGCCGCTCCCACTTCGGCCTGCTTCAACGCGCGGTTGGCAGGCATCCGAGCCGGCACGATGCCGCCGAAATCATCTTCTTTGCCTTCGTTCTTCCGTATCTATCTCGGGATGATGCCACTTGCCGAACGACAGCAACTGCTCGAAACCGATCGTATCTGGGAGGACTGGCGCGATCCGCTTCTCGGAGGAAGTGCACGCCTACGGCGTCGCGTTCTTCCGCGTCGCGTGCGAACACGGGCTCGAAGGGATCAAGCCAAGCAGGGGGACGCGCCCTATCGATCGGGGCGCCGGCCGGAGCGTCAGAAGATCAAATGCGTGCCTCGCGACACCTGGTGATCGTCGGCTATGGGGCGCGACAGTAACTGGCGCCATTGGCCGACTCCTGCTGGCGGCAAAGAAGGGCGCGGAACTCGTGTAGGCTGGCGGCTACGGTGCCGGATGGAACAAAAGGGAAACCGTGCAGCTTCGCGAGCTTCTCGACGCGATGCCGGCGAAGCGCCCGCCAGTTGCTGAAACGAAGGGGCGCCATTTTCTCCGAACCCCTACCGAGCATGGACCCATGACCGCACGCTGCACATCCGTCATCTAAGAGGGTCGGCGAGCGAAACGATAAGGACGACGTTTACCAGCTCAATTGATCTCTACCGCGGTCGACGCCCCAGGCGGAGCTCCACCATCAGGCCAACCAACCACCTTCTGACATCCGAGGTCGCAATAAATTCTTCTACATGGTCGATGGCGTATTCGAGCGTTTGTTCAGTCAGAGCAGTCGCCTCACTCGGCGAGGTAGTCAGGCTCCGCGCCCATGCCGACAAATCAGGCAACAAATCTACTACGCTGGAGTTGCCGCTGCCCCTCATCGTGAGGCTGAACTCCTTCAAATGCGTTTCGAGTTCCCGCGCATCACGCGTGCCGGTCATGAACAATTCGAGGGTGTATCGGGCCAGCCACTCTCCCTCGTCGCTTTGGCGGCTTATCGCGCGCGCACTCAAGACCTTCTCATAGACCGTGGAAATTACAGTGAAATCTTCAGGAAGTATGTATCCGGATTGCCGCGGAACGAACATGGCGCAATCTCCTCCAGTGGGGCGAAAGCGCATTTTGATCTTCCAGCCGCCGGAGCCCTTCTTAAAGTCCAGCGATGATCACATTGTGCGCCTCTGAAGGCTCAATGGAAAGGAACTTTGACATATCGAGCGGAATTCTGGTTTTCCAGTTGTATGGCTGCTTCGCTTGCCGATCCCTTGGCAGCTTTCTGATGGATGAGTTTCGTGGCGGCGTCAGCGACGAGGCGGAATTATTTGAAATAGCGATGGCGGTGAGAATGTTCGTCACGGCCGGCACCCGTCACTTGTCAAATCGCCTGCAGTCGCTTGAGCTTGATCAAGTAGAAGCAATGGCGCGCCACCCAAGTTGGGGGGCGTCTAACAAGAGGACGTCACGATCGGCACTGTGCCAAAGCCATTCATCACCTACCGCGTTGGTCTAAATTAGACCCCTGAGGACACTCTCGATTTCCACGGCGAGTTGTTGCTGACTGTAGGGCTTTGCGAGTCTCGCCACGTCGAAATCGATGCCGGGTGGCAGCTCGGCATATCCCGATGCAATGAGAATTGGAAGATCGGGAAATAGGTCGCGCGCGGCATTTGCGAGGTCTCCCCCCGTCATTTCCGGCATAGAATAATCCGTGATGAGCAGGTCGAAGCGCCCATCGTCCTTAAGATGGGCGAGTGCCTCCTTTCCAGAATGCGCCTCGACCACCTCGTGGCCCAGATCGACGAGCATGTCGACCGAACTCATGGCGATCAAGAAATCATCGTCCACGAGAAGAACGCGTAGCGGTCCTACCTTTTGGTCCGGTTCCGCGACCTCCGTGTCCTTGGACACGACAGGGCTGTCGTCCGAAACCGGAATCCAGAGTTCGGCTCTGGTGCCTTTCCCTGGCGTGCTGGTGAGCCGCAGTGCTCCTTGAAGCTGAAGCGCGAGGCCATGAATCATCGACAAGCCCAAGCCCGTTCCCTTGCCAAGTTCCTTGGTCGAGAAGAACGGCTCTATCGCCTTTTGCAGCGTGTCGTCATCCATGCCGTGGCCCTCGTCGGCAACGGAGAGCACGCCGTACCGACCCGCCGCGAGTTCGCCCTCCTGATTCGCCAAGTTCTCAACCTGAAGCGCTATGCGGATCGTCCCGCCGTTGGGCATAGCATCCCGGGCATTCACCACGAGGTTGAGAAGGGCTAGCTCCAGTTGGTTGGAGTCAGCGAGTACCGGATCCATTCGCTCGGGAATGCGAATTTCGATCACGATGCCCGTGCCGACTGATCGATTAAGGAGATCGGTCATCTCCCTCACCAACTCGCCCAGATCTACAGGATCGACACTGAGGTCCTGCCGGCGCGCGAATGCCAAAAGCCGCTGCGTCAGCGACGCACCGCGCTTTGCGCCCTGAAGCGCACCATCGATCAGACGCTCGGCTTTCGCGTCACCACCAGTGTGTTTGCGCAGGAGTTCCAGGTTTCCTAGCACCGCCATCAAAAGATTGTTGAAATCATGAGCGACTCCACCTGTCAGTTGACCGATAGCCTCCATCTTCTGGGCCTGCCGAAGCTGCGCCTCGGCACGCTCGCGCTGGGCCACTTCCGCCATGACGGTTCCGTGAGCCTTGTGCAGTTCGGCCGTTCGCTCGGCGACACGCTCTTCAAGGATTTCGTTCAATCGCTTCTGCTGCTCTTCGGACGATACCCTGGCGGTGATATCAGAAGAGACGCCAACCAACTTGACCGCGTTCCCACTCCGGTCGCGAGAAAGCTGCGCGCGCATTTCCGCCCAATGAATGGACCTGTCGGGCCAGACGGTACGATATTCGATTGCATAGTCGGCCCCGCTCTCGATGGTGGCCTGCATCGCCGATTTCACTCTCTCGATATCGTCAGGATGAGTGGCGGCAAGGAGGTCGCCATAGGTAAATGTCCCGCCAGCGCTCCTGCCAAACACTCCCCGACAGGTGATCGATGTCATCAAAGCATAGGTGGTGAGGTCAAGTTCCCACGCACCCAGATGACCTGCCTCAAGCGCCGTCTTTAGCCGCCGTTCCCCCTCGTCCAGCGCCTCGATCCGGAGTCGAGCTTCGTACTGGCGTCGGCGGCCCCGCAGCGCCGACCTCGCAACGCTGATGAACGTCGTGGCATGAAATGGTCGTTCAACAAAGCTGACGTTCCCCAGCACCTCCAACAGACGGCTAGCGGAAGGGTTACGCTCAGGGCCACCTCCTCGATGGGTCAAGATGATGAAGGGAAGGTCGGACCAGCTCGGTTGCGATTTGATCCACGCCGAGAGCAGGCGAAGGTCGGCCGACCGTAAGGCCTCCTCCGTCACGACGGCAAAAGCGATATCCTCATCCAGAGCCGAGACGAAAGCGGCAATGTCCTTGCCGATTTTCGGCCGGATGCCGGCTTCCGACAAAAGCGCAGCCGCGATCTGCGCGTCCCTTCCCAAAGGGGCATGGATCAGAGCAATGGCGTCTCTATTTGGAATCGTCCTCGCCCTCACTGGACTTCAGCAGCGGTTGTTTCTCACCGACAAAGGTCGGGACGCCGCGTAACACGCCCTGGAAATCCGAAAGCGGATCTCCAAGCGAAAGGCCGCCCTGGCCGATCGTAAACTCCCTTATCGTGTCCTCGTGTTTGCCGGTCCGCTTTTTCACGACGGAGATCGCCCTCCTGACCTTGCCGACCGCCTCGAAGTAGCGCAGCAGAACGACGGTGTCGGCGAGATAGGTCACGTCTACCGGCGACTTCATGTCACCGACCAGCCCATGCTGCGCCACCGTCACGAAGGTGTTCGCGCCCTGGCGGTTCAGATACTGCAGCAGCTCGTGGATGTGGAGGACGAGCGCGCTTTCTTCGGGCATGGAGGCCTGATAGCCGTTGATGCTGTCGATGACGACCGTCTTTGCGTCAAATCTGGTAACGTGCTCGCGCACACGCTGGGCGAACTCGCCAGGTGAAACCTCAGCTGCATCCAACTGCTCGATGTGAATCGAGCCGTTCCGCTGGTAGTCTTCCAAGTCAAAGCCAAGGTCTTTCATGCGCCGGAACAGCAGCCCCAGTTCTTCATCGAAGATGAAGAGGGCGGCCTTTTCGCCGCGCTTGACGGCCGCCTCGACGAATTGAAGCGCAAAGAGACTTTTACCCATGCCCGCAGGACCGATCAGCAGCGTGCTCGATCCCCGCTCGATGCCGCCACCCAGCAACGCGTCTAGTTCAGCGATCCCGCTCTTTAACGTAGAGCGCTCGAACTCCGTGCGGTGCTCGATCGCTCGCAATCGCGGAAAGACCGAAACACCTCCAGTCTTGATGATGAAGTCGTGATAGCCACCGCGGAATGCCTGGCCGCGGTACTTGGTAATCCTAAGGCGGCGTCTTTCCGAACCATAGCTGGGCGCCAGTTGTTCAAGATGAATAACCCCGTGCACTACGCTGTGGACCGTCTTGTCGAGACTGTCGGAAGTCATGTCGTCGAGAAGCAAGACCGTGGCGCCCGTAGACGAAAAGAAGTGCTTCAACGCCAGGATTTGCCGGCGATAGCGAAGGGAGCTTTGGGCAAGCAGCCTGATTTCCGAGAGGCTGTCGAGCACGACGCGGTTCGGCTGAACCCTTTCGAAAACCTCAAATATCATTTTGGTGGTCTCGCCGAGTTCCAGATCCGACGAGTAGAGCAAGCTCTGCTGTTGTTCGGCGTTCAGCAAGCTCTCAGGCGGAACGAGCTCGAATATTTCGATATTTCTATGGATTTCCATCCCGTGCGACATCGCACTGTCACGTAGCTCATCCTCGGTCTCGGACAACGTGATATAGAGACATTTCTCACCGAGAGTAGCGCCCTGCTGAACGAACTGCATGGCGATCGTGGTCTTCCCCGTGCCCGGCGCACCCTCGAGAAGGAATACGTGGCGACGTGACAGACCGCCCGAAAGGATGTCGTCCAGCCCCTCTACACCTGTTTTGGCCTTCGACATTACGCTTGTGTCCATTTTTGCCCTCCTTTGACACAGGTAACTAGCGTCGAGCGGTGCGAAGGCAACAGGCGAGCCAATCGAGATATTCACAAAAGCAGCACGACCGAAAGGTCTTCGAGTCGGTACATGGCCCTGATCAACCAAAGACAGCGACTGCTGTTTTGACGATGATCCCACCATCCGGACTTCTTCGCAGTTGACGGCCGGTCGCGACGCGAAAGATTTGCAGCAATTGCAGCGCCGGCGGCACTCGCGACCACATGGTTTTCATGCGTTCCCTGCCATTTCGGGTTTTACGAACAGCCTGGCCGGTGACAATGCGCTGTGACCAGCGGAAACCGATCTCGTGGAAATACGGGTTGTCTCCGCGGTCGACAAATGTCGCCGCACAATGGTCTTCGCAGGTCGTATCTTCCTAATGTTTGAGGCGCAGTCTCAACGAGCTGCCGCCACCGCCTTCAGTTCCTTCATGCTCCGCCTCCGATTTCCAGCGATGTCCATGAGATCATGTAGCGAAGGTGCGAGCCAGTACGTAACTGTAAATCGACGCGCAACAACGGCGCCGTTTCGCGGCGACCATGGCTCGCTGTAACTGTTACGTACTTGCCAACTGCCGCGTGCACGCCCCTCAATCTAACACGTTTAAACACTGCGCTCGGCGCGACGCCTCACTTTGGATACCGAGAAGGGAGAGACAGGGATGACTGGAATGACATCGCGATTGGTGAAATCGGCGGTCCTTGCCGTCCTAATGGCAATCGGCTCGAACGCCCATGCGCAATCGTCACGATATGACGAATTGTCGACCGTTCCACTCACCGAAGGCTACCTGTCGAAAGAGGACAATGCCAAGCTCAAGGACGAGCTGCTGTTCCAGCGAGCCGTCCAGAGCTACCTCTGGGCCCAGCCTGCGCTCAACATTTTTGCGATGAAGGAAGGCTCCGAAAAGCTGTTCGGCAAAGGCTACAACGTCCTTCCGGTGTGGAAGGAACGCCTCAACGCCAATACGCAGGTGACCACGCCGAACTCCGACGTGATCTACGCCATGGGCTATCTCGACCTGAAGCAAGATGGACCGATGGTGCTCGAGGTCCCCCCGGGTCTCCAGGGCATTCTCGACGACTTCTTCCAGCGCCCCATCTGCAACCCCACCCCCGTGGCGGAAAAGACCTGGTATCCGGAGCCCTACGCGAAGGACATCTGGTGCGGCGACGTCGGCCTTCCAGGTCCCGACAAGGGCAAAGGCGCCAACTATCTCGTCATTCCGCCGGACTATCAGGGCGAGATCCCCAAGGACTTCATCGTCTACAAATCACGCACCTACAATGTCTTCGTCTTCTGGCGTGCCTTCTTCAAGGATCCCGCCAATCTCTCTGAGCCGGTCGATCTCGTCATGAAGACAAAGATATACCCTCTCGGCAAGAAGGACACCGCCAAACCGATGGAGTTCCCCGACGGTTCCAAGGCATCTCCCGACATGCTCTATCCGACCGACGGAAGCGCATTCGACATGCTGTCGCGTTTCATCGACAGCGAATATGTCGACCCGGCTGACGCGGACATGCGGGGCATGCTCGCAAGCATCGGCATCATCCAGGGGCAGCCATTCAATCCCGACCAGCATGCCCGCGACATCCTCGACAAGGCGGGCAAGACCGCGTTCCGCATCGGTCGCGCGATCGCCTACGATCCACCGCCGATCGTGCCGAACACGCGCTGGTACAAGGACCGCCAATGGGTCAATCCGTTCCCGGCCGATACGGAGTTCACCGGCCCGTCCTTCAAATACATCGACCTTAGGACCGGCTTCTTTGCGCTCGCCTATTCGGCGAGCCCGGCGATGGCAGTCAACATGGCCGGCATAGGAGCGAAGTATCCAGTCGCCTTCACGGATGCCGATGGCGATCCGCTGTCCGGCGGCAAGTCCTACAAACTGCATCTGCCCAAGGATATTCCAGCCGGAATCTTCTGGTCGGTCACGGTCTACCGGCCGGACACAGCCTCGGGCCTCGCCAACGGCCAACCCTTCCCGTCGCTCAACACGATGGACAAGCCTGTGGCCAATGCCGACGGCTCCTACGACATGTATTTCGGACCGGATGCGCCGAAGGGTCACGAGAAGAATTGGCTGAAGACCAACCCCGGCGAAGGGTTCTTCGCCATCCTCCGGCTCTACGGACCGAAGGCGCCCTTCTTCGATCAGTCGTGGAAACCGGGAGACCTGGAGAAGCTTCAATAGCACTAAGTCGGTGTTCCAGCGGCGACTTGGGTGTTGCACTAGCCTGTCGCCGCCACCGTCGTCCACCCGTTCATACAAAGGGAAGTCCGCATGTATTATCGCGCCTCACTCGCAGTTTTAGCGCTCACCTTCGCCTACTCGTCTCCGGCCCTGTCGCAGGATGCAACAGCGGCATCCCCCTATGCGTTCGAGCGCGGTTATCCGACGCCGGAAGCAACGCAGAAGGTGCGCGCGGACGCTCTGCTGCAGCGCGCCCTTGTCGCCTATCGGTTCTGGTATCCGACCGTATCAGTTGAAGGCATATTCCAGGGCAACCGGAATGTCGGGATCGAAGACGGCAAACAATGGGGGATCGCCTCGACAGGACCGCGCCAGGTCGGCTTCACGCTCAACTCGGATACGCCCTACGGTTCGGGCGTTCTCGATCTGTCGAACGGTCCCATGGTCATCGAGCTTCCGGAAGGTGCCTTCATCGGGCTGGTGGACGATCACAACCAGGGCTGGGTTCAGGACATGGGCCTGCCGGGGCCGGACAAGGGCAAGGGCGGCAAACATCTCGTCCTGCCTCCGGGCTATGATGGCTCGGTGCCCGAAGGGTACTTCGTCGGTCGCTCCACCTCGATCAAGAACCTTATCGCCCTTCGCGCCCTGCCGGTGGGCGGCGACGTCAAGAAGGCATTGGACGGCCTGCGGTCGGTCAAGATCTATCCGCTTGCGCAGGCCGACAATCCGAAGCCGCTTGAAGTGATCGAGACCACGGAAAAGGCGATGGACAGTTCATCGCTGCGTTGGGAAGACAATCTGCAGTTCTGGCAAGTCCTGCACGGCGTCATCGATGCCGAGACCGCCAACCCCGCCTTCCTGCCGATGTACGGTCTGCTTGCAGAACTCGGCATTGAAAAAGGCAAGCCGTTCAATCCCGATGACCGCACAAAGGCGGTGCTGGAGCAGGCTGCAAGGCAGGGTCGCGATCAGATGCTGGTTTCCGCGTTCGACAGCGACCGGCCGGACCGCAAGAACTGGCCAGACCGGCAATGGGAATGGGCCGGCCTCGTTGCGGACAACGCGCAGTTCGAAACGCCCGCCGGTATCGACCTCGAAGCGCGCGATCGCTGGTTTGCGCAGGCGATCGTCGCTTCTCCGGCAATGTTTCGGCGCGATGCCGGAGCAGGCTCCCTCTATTGGCTCGGCGCACGCGACAGTTCGGGAGCGTATCTCGACGGCGGCAAGAACTACAGACTGACGATACCGCAACCCGTGCCGGGCAAGCTGTTCTGGTCGGTTACTGTCTACGATTCCGCCACCCGCTCTCAGGTGCAGACTGATCAGGACAAGGCGGCGCTGCGCTCCCTGTTCGAACTGAAGGACGTGAAAGGCTCTGAACCGCTCAGCCTGTTCTTCGGCCCGGAACAGCCGAAGGACAGCGAAAACCGGTGGATCAAGACATCGCCCGGCAAGGGTTGGTTTGCCTACATCCGCATCTACGGACCAGAGCAGGCGGCTTTTGACAAGAGCTGGACGCCCGGCGATTTTGAAGCCGTCGCACCGTAACCTCCAACCGCCGAAGCGCTGGCCTCCCCTAGTTCGTCTTGCTCTGTCTGGGCAGGCTATGGGAGGCCTACTTGTGGATTTAAATAGGCGCGCGACAGGCCCACCGCCGCAACATCCAGTCGGTACGCCTACGGTATGAACCGCAAGCTCGTGCACGATAGCGTCCTGTGGGCCAGTAGATCGATGCGTTCCAGTTGGTCTTGCGCTCTCTTCGAGTGCAATTTCCAAGATTTTCGTCCGCTGAAATAATTACCCAATCGCCTTCATCATGTCAGGCCGATTTGCGACTGACCGAGCCCCGGACGACCAACGTGCATCCGAGCTTTTTTAGGTTGTGATGCCCTGAGCGCGGCTTCTTTGCAAGGTGCTCAATCGCCCAGGCGCCCATCGGCCGGTGCGGAAGCTCCAGGGTGGTCAGTTGCGGCCGCAGATGGCGCGACAGTTCGTCGTCATCGTAGCCGACGACAGAGATGTCCCGCGGAACGCGCAGACCTGCTTCGCCAATCGCCATGAGGCAGCCCATCGCCATCTTGTCGTTCTGGCAGAAGATCGCCGTCGGCGGCTCTCGAAGCGACAGGAGTTTTTGGGTAGCCTCGAAGCCGGATGTCGGTGTCCAGTTTCCTTCGGCCACCAGGCCGTCATCATAGGGCAGCCCCGCCTCCGCCAGCGCCTCACGATAGCCCGCGAGGCGATCCTGCGCCGCCTCCATGAAGCTCTCGCCGACGATCGTTGCGATGCGTGTATGCCCCTTCCTGATAAGAGTCGCCGTCGCCATGCGCCCGCCGGTCACCTCATCAGGAACCACAGCGGGAAAACGGTTATCGCTGGTATAGCAGTTGAGCAGCACGAGCGGAACGGGAAGGTCCTCGAAGACCGGGTCGAGCGATATGCGGCGGGTGAACACGGACATGTAGACGATCCCCTGCGCACCGGCCTGCAGAAGGCTGGCCACCGCTTTGCGCTCATGCGTGGCCCGTCCCTGCGTCTGCGCCACGAGAATTGTGACATCATTCTCCCAAGAAGCGTGCCGCGCGCCCTCGATGGCGTTGACGGCTTCCGGGGTCGTCGCGAGCTGATCGACGATGAAGCCGATACACTCGCCGCGAAGATCCTCAAGGCCCGCGCGACGGATAGGGCTCGCAAGCCCGTAGCTGAGCCTATGCGCGACGTCCAGCACGCGCGCCCGAAGCTCAGGGGATATCTTGATGTCCGTGACATTGTTGAGAACCACCGAGACCGTCGCCTGCGAACAGCCGGCCGCCTTGGCCACATCCATCATGGTTACGCGTGTCTTCGTTTTTCCACCGCTCATGTCGCCCCCGTTTTGCCCTCTCTACACCAACTAATAAAAATCGGCCATTGACTAATATTTATTAGTCGCAGTAGCCTTGTTGAAAATTGGGAGGAGACCGGATGAAAACGAAGCCAGCACCCGACTACGATATTGCTGCGCAGGTGGCGCAGCTGGCGGCAGACGGCATCATCGGGCTGAAGGGTGCTTTTAGTCTGGCCTGGGCCGACGATATGCACGAGGACATGATGACGGCCTTCTGGTCGGCCATTCAAAGGCCCGGCGGCGCGGTCGGCCGGGGACCGCGCCGCTGGTATGTCGAAATCCATCCCCAGGCCTTCCGCGGTTTCGTCGATCTCATCACCCATCCATGGGTGGTCGAGGTCTGCACCAACGTGCTTGGATCGGACTACCAGATCGTAGAGATAGGCCTCGACGTGCCGTTCCAGGGAGCGAAATACCAGCCGTGGCACCGCGACTTCCCCTCGCCCGTAGAAACCTATCGAGACCACCAGATTACCTCGCTTGCCTTCAACCTCACCGGCGTTGACGTCACCGAGGATATGGGACCGTTCGAAGTGGCGCCGGGAACGCAATATGACGATGGCCGGGAATGGAAGCACGAAATGTTCCCGGACAAGGCGCTCTGGGGCCGGTTTCAAGAGCGTGCGACACGCAAGTATCCGCAGCGCGGCGACATTTCCTGCCGCTCGGCGCTGACGGTGCACCGAGGCACGGAGCATCAGTCCCCTATCGCTCGACCCGTCATGGTGCTGGGTGTGGACAGGCCGGGGGCCGGGCATGCAGAGTTGCACGACATGATGGTCACGCGGGACTGGTATGATGCACTGCCGGAAATCGGCAAGAAGCACCTCGTCTGCCGCGTCGTGGACGAGCTCGTGCCGATTACCCAAAAGCACGACATCGAGGGACTTGTCATGGGCGCCGATCCAAGTTGATCCTCGCCGTATATGGCTGCGCTCTTGAAACTAGACCGGTAACTTTCCTTGAGGGCGCACGCACTTCCATTTGCCGGTGGGGCCTCTTGGTTCCCTCGATGCAGCAGGCGACGATGGCTGTGGAATGGACGATCAGGATCGAGGGGAAGAATGCGTTCGGCGATATTTGGCGAAGGGGCCGGTCCTGCTGATACGTGCCATGAGGGACCTTCCCCTCGTTCGCGACTGGATACCCAAAACCGCGATACTTTCTGGTTTTGAGCGATGTCTGCCGAACGGCTCCTGCGTGGATGCTGAAGGCTTCATTTGGAATTGCCGCGTCGCCGGCGGCAGATGTGTCGTCCGATTTGCGCGATCTGGCCGTTTTCCAGCCTACGGATGATGTCTGACGTCGAGCCGCTTCTGACATGCAGCGCCACATCGGGAAACTTCCGGCCGATGCGGGCGAGAAACGCCGGCAGCACGCCGGTTGTTGCTGGATATACAGTGCCGATCCTGATCGTTCGGGCCGCCTTCCCAGCCACTGATCGCGCCACCTCGGCCGACAATCCGACATCGCATGATCCGGACCGCCCGATCCGGCGTTGCACTTCAGTTAGGATCTCCCAAACAGGAACGAAACCAAGCACCTCCCGGTTCGCCTGATGGCGTCGTTCCCATCTTGAGAATGATAATGCGCTTCAAGCACCCTACGCCAAGCGTCGAAGCCGTGAGCCGGAGAGGTTCAAACGCGTCCGTTAAGCAGCGGCGATTGGCTCATCCACATCCTGATTTCGGAAATGGTCGACCAGGAAACTGGCCGCAGGGCCAGGGGGCGTGTCGGTGCGATACACTGCTTGAAGGCGATACGGGCCGCCTTTACAGTCGGGAAGGTCGAGCTGCACGAGACGACCCGCCACGATATCATCACGTACCATCGGCTCGGGCATGTTGCCCCAACCAATGCCCTCTTTGAGAAGCATATGCTTTGCGCCCAGGTCGGCCAGACGCCACGTGTGATTTCCGACAACAGCAAACTCATGTCCCTGAGTGAGCGGAGACCTGTCGGTCAAGACCAACTGGATGTGCCTTCGTGCGGCCCCAGGCGGCTGTGAACCGCCCGCCAGAGGATGGTCAGGCGAGGCCACCGGTATCAGTTTGACGAACCCCACGCCGATGCGTTCAAGCCCTGCGACTTCGACATCGAGGGGGCCGCTAATGCCGATCCCGGCGTTTCGGTTCAGCACCATCTGAGTGACCGCTCCGAGCGCCTCAACATACAAGCGAAGAGATACGCTCGGGAACTCCTTCCGAAACGCCTTCAGCGCGTCCATGACGCGGGCAGCCGGCAGCATGACATCAAGTGCTAGGTGAACTTCCGGCTCCACGCCGCGGAGCATGCTCTTCACCTTGGCGCGAAGATTGTCGATGCCATGAGCAACGCTCTTCGCCTCAGCAAGGACGGTCCTGCCCTCTAAGGTTAGCTGCGGCTTCTTCGTCGATAGCCGATCGAATAGCGTCACGCCCAGTTGCGCTTCAAGATTCGCGATCGTGTAGCTGATGACTGAAGTAGCTCGGTTCAGCTTGCGGGACGCGGCCGCGAAACTCCCCGTTTCAACCACGGTGATGAAGACTTTTAGCTGATCCAGCGTAGGCTGGCCGGGATCTGACATTTCGATTTCCTCGATCGTTTTCGCCGAAATTATCTGAGTTTTCCGAAACGTCTAGTGGACTTATTTTCAGCTCATCGAAATTCAACCGCCGGAGCTGACAATGTCCTATTTGTCGAACGCCGACATCGAACAGGTCATTCTGCCCTCGAGCCGAGACCTTGGAGGTTTCGCCGTCCGCCGCGCACTTCCCGCCGCTATGCGCCAGATGGTCGGACCGTTCATATTTCTCGACAGTTTCGGACCGGTCCGCTTTGGGGCCGGCGAAGGGATCGACACCCGACCTCATCCGCACATTGGGCTATCAACCCTCACCTATCTTCTCGAGGGTGAACTGCTGCATCGTGATAGCGAAAGCTACGTGCAGTCGATCAGCCCAGGCGAGGTCAATCTGATGGTGGCCGGCTCCGGCATTGTTCATTCCGAACGCACGCCGGAACACATTCGCAAGGACGGAGGGAAGCTCACAGGCTTGCAGAGCTGGATCGCCCTTCCGAAACAGTCTGAAGAGACGGCACCACTTTTCCAGCACCTAAGCATCAGCGAACTGCCGAAGGTTAGTGGCGAGGGCATCAATATGAAGCTTCTGGCCGGCACCTTGCACGGCCGGCGCTCACCTGCCGCCACCTTCTCTGATCTGTTTTCCGCCGACATTCAGCTTCAGGCGGGCGCCCGGTACAGGATCGACGGCGAGCATATCGAGCGAGCGATCTTCGTCGTCAACGGCGCAATCGAGATCGCCGGCCAGGACGGTACCCACGGCCCCGACCGTCTCATCTTGTTCAAGCCCGGCTCAGAAATCGTAGTGAAGGCGAGGGAGCCAGCCAGATTCCTTGCGTTTGGAGGAGAACCGCTTCCGGAAAAGCGTTTCATCCGCTGGAATTTCGTAGCCACCGATCAAGAGCGCATCCGCCATGCCGTCAATCTATGGCGCGAACGGCAATTCCCCGGCGTGCCCGGCGACGACGAGTTCATTCCCCTCCCCGACAACTTCGACTGAAAATCTCAGCCTATCAAAGGAGAACGACTATGACGACATATGCAATCATTGGTTCTGGCGCGATCGGCTCTGCACTGGCAGAACGTTTCCACGCCGCAGGCATCGATGCCGTTATCGCCAACACACGCGGCCCGGCTTCGCTTCAGACGATCACCGACAAATTCGGCAGCACGGTGAAGGCTGTGGAACTAGAGCAAGCTCTTCAGTCCGACGTCGTTATCTTGGCCGTACCGTATGATGCCGTACCGCAAGTTGCCAAGAGAAGGTCGGCCTGGGGTGGTCGCACCATCGTCGACGCGACGAATGCTATCGATTTTCCTGCGTTCAAGCCGCGCGATCTCGGCGGCCGCCTGTCTTCGGAAATCGTCGCTGAACTGTTCCCCGGCGCTGAGCTCGTGAAGGCGTTCAACACGCTCCCGGCTGCTGTTCTGGCTGCGGATCCCGTCAAGGAAAGCGGTAGACGCGTGTTGTTCCTGTCGGGCAATTTTCCGGAAGCGAGCAAGAAGGTCGCTGACCTGATCGCTCGCCTCGGTTTTGCGCCTTCCTATCTCGGCAGCTTCAAAGACTCCGGCTCTCTCCAGCATTTCGGACAGGCGCTCGTCGCTCTAAACCTGCTTAAGGATTGACAAATGGAGCCGCCCGCCCGACGGGCGGCATCCTCTTAGGTTACACGAGTTCGCCATGCCCATCCGAACGAGTGCGATCGTCGAAAACCGCGGCTACAATTGAGGCGGAGACCGAATTCACAATGGGCCGAGATGGTTGTCGGCAGCATCGAATGCCGCTACGTTTCTGGCAAGCATCGCAATTCGAGACACAGATGATTGAACGGCTGGCTAGCATCCTGGCAAAAAACGCGGCGGTCGACGGGGTAAACGAGACGGGTATAGCGCGGTTGAATATTCTGCGTTCAACCACTCCGACCGAGCCGATTCCCATCCTCCATAAGCCAGCTGTTTGTTTCGTGGCCCAAGGCCGCAAGCAGACGACGCTTGCGCACGAAGCTTACGTCTACGCCCCGATGAAGTTCCTCATTGTGAGCGTTAATCTGCCCATCGCCGGCCAGATCCTCAGCGCCTCCCGAGACCAACCCTATCTATGTCTACGCCTTGATCTTGAGCCCGCGGCGATCGCTGATGTGATCGGCGCGGCCATTCCCGCCGGCATCCGCAACGAAAAGCCGCAGCGCGGCATCGCGGTCAGCGACGTGCCGACAGACCTTCTTGGCGCAATCCTGCGCCTGGCGGAACTGCTTGAGTCCGGCCGCGCCAGCGATCGAGCGGTCCTGGCACCTCTTGCCGAACGGGAAATTCTCTATCGCCTGCTTTTGGGAGACCAAGGCGACCGTCTTCGTCAGATCGCAATGGCGGAGAGCAAGCTCAGTCAGATCAACAAGGCGGTCGCAATTATCAGGTGCCAGTATGAGCGAACTCTGCGGGTCGAGGATATCGCCGCGCAAGTGAACATGAGCGTCTCGTCATTCCACCAGCACTTCAAAACGGTCACCGCGATGAGCCCATTGCAGTACCAGAAGCAAATCCGGCTTCAGGAAGCGCGCAGACTGATGATCGCCCAGGCGGTCGATGCCGCTTCCGCCGGCTTCAGCGTCGGTTATGAAAGCCCGTCTCAGTTCTCGCGCGAATATGCGCGAATGTACGGACTACCCCCGAAGAAGGACGTCGAGAAGATGAGGTCGATGCCGGCCACAACGTGGCAATAGAATTTCGAAGCCGAGGCGGCGCTGCCAGCCCCGCCCCTTACGTGGATCCTATTCTTCAAGATCGACCGCTGATGTGGTGCGCAAGCAAAACCGCCTCGATGCAGGGCATTGCTGCAAACGCGGTCGCATAGTCGGCCCCGAATTCGCATTGATCGGTGTAGCCGGAAGATCTGGCACCGGCTTCCGGCCGCACGCCGAGGGAGATCAGCCGCCGGGCCTCCTGAACTCGCAGCATCCTCTTATAATTTTCGGGTTTCTATCCGGTTAGCCTGGAAAAATTCGCACGAGACGAACGCGTTGTCATACTTGCGTGACCTGCTAGACGGTGCAGCGACATTTCTTTGCGAAAATGACGGCGGAGATAATTCGCCGCTTCCGCGGTTCGGCCAGTTATTGAGTTCGAGATAGCCAATTGACGGAACGCGGGCATCGCTCGCCCGATATGATAAAGGATTTCGATCTCAACCAAAGGCCCAGAACGTTGATGTCCCTCGGGTTATCAAGTAGCCGGATGAGGCGGAAAATTGCGTTTTCCAACTCAACTGAGGGCCTGAAAGGCGCTAACCTCTTCTCTGCGCGCTTGGGAATTGAGTATGTATGCGACAGTGAGGATTCCTGCATGAGCTAGATGTCCGGCTCAATGAGAGCGCGCGAATCCTGAGATGTAGGTGGGCTTATGACCACCGCATTCAACGCGCTTGCCGCCTTGCGCGACCAAGCAGATGCTCGGTCCATACAGCGTATGAACCGATTGTGTGGGCTCCGACGCCTAAATCGGGAAAACGCTGGGCATAGATGTGGCGAAGACACCATTCGAGCCCGTTTGGGCTTCGATCATGTCGCCAAGTCTGCGAACGTTGTCCATGGTCCGTCTGGAAAACAGAATGCCGACCTCGCTTCCTTGCGAGGTCAGCATCGCCGTATGATCTGGCTTCACTCTATAATGTCAGTCGAAACGGACAGATCGTGCCACGTGTCGATTTCGGCTTTGGCGCGCCCAAGCTTGGCACTCGCCATCTCCACTGCGTCAGAGCCCGTCAGAAGCCGCAGAGGTGGTTGTGTCTGCTGTGACAGAGATACGATCGCTGCGGCCAGTTTCGCAGGATCGCCTGCCTGCTTATGACTGTAGCTGTCGTAGGTGGAACGGATCTGCTCCGACAGCGCCGCATAGTCCTCGATGGACTTGTCGCCATAGCGGACAGACGAGTTGTCGAGGAAATCGGTGCGAACAAAGCCAGGTGCGACGATTGAGACCTTGATACCAAACTGCTCGGTCTCCTGGGCGAGTGATTCCGAAAACCCCTCCACCGCAAACTTCGTCGCGCAGTAGATTGTCGAGCCTGCAAAGCCAAGGGATCCACCGATAGAAGAGACATTCAAGATGTGGCCCGCTCGCTGGCGGCGCATGATGGGAAGTACCGCCCGTGTCACGTTGAACAGACCGAAAACGTTGGTGTTGAACTGATTGACGATCGCCGCTGCACCAATTTCTTCGAACAGCCCCAGCTGCCCGAAGCCTGCATTGTTCAAGAGGACATCGATACGTCCAAAATGATCGGTTGCAGCCTTTGCGCCTGCTTCCGCTTCCGCTTCGTTGGATACATCGAGTTTAAGCGGAAGCGCATCGCCGCCGAATTCGCGATAGGCTTCAGCCAATTGCTCGACGTTGCGACCAGTTACAGCGACTTTGTCGCCGGCCGCCAGTGCGGCCTTTGCAACCTGCATCCCGATACCGCGGGCGGCTCCCGTGATGAACCAGACTTTGCTCATAATGACTATCCTCTCGCTTTCTGCGGCATTGTGCTTGGGCACAAGAGGAAATTTAGTCAGTCCCCGACGGAGACCGGTAGAACGGACCTCCGCCAGAATTGCCTATTCCTCCAAGCGTGCTCAGGTGGTTCCCTCGACTCTGTGCCTGGGGATCGAAGGGCCACCATTACCGCACAGAGGAGGCATCTGGGCGGCTTCCGTCATTGGACGGCGATGATGTGTAGAAACGGGCAAGTTTCCTGGAGGGCTTGTCTACCGCCGGGCTCGGGTCGCGGGCAATCTCCTGTCGTGGAACCCTGATCATGATGATCGCTGCCCCTTCACCGACCTTCTACCCAACCTTAGGAGAAATACGATGGCCGAGATTCACCCTTACGTAGGCATGTGGGTTACCGCCGACGGCCGCATACGCCACAATCTTCTCCCCGACGGACGATACGACGAGGCGTGCGGAAAGAGGGAGAGCGCTTATCAGGGCAGCTATACCGTTATCGGTAACCACATCGACTATGTCGACGACACTGGGTTTACCGCCGATGGCGAGTTTGTTGATGGTGTCCTCTACCACGCTGGAATGGTGCTGCGCCGCGAGCGGATGGCGTCTTAGTAGGGCGACGTCGAAGGCAGCGTCTTTGGCCGATCGTTTACCGTTTGGAAGAGCTCCAGCATTTCGAATTTTTCGATCGTAAGCGACGATTTTATCCGGCTTTTCCGAAATGAACGAAACCCGCATTTTGGCTTCATCGACAGCAACACTCGACGGAGACAAGCAAATGACCAAGGTTCTCGTTCTCTACTATTCGTCCTACGGCCATATTGAGACGATGGCCGCTGCGATCGCTGAAGGCGCTCTAAGCACCGGCGCAGAGGTCACGATCAAGCGGGTACCGGAGACCGTGCCCCTCGAAATCGCTGACAAGGCGCACTTCAAGATCAATCAGGTAGCGCCAGTCGCGACCGTGGCTGAACTCGCCGACTACGACGCAATCATTGTCGGTACCGGGACCCGCTTCGGCCGTATGTCGTCGCAGATGGCCGGCTTTCTCGATCAGGCTGGCGGCCTTTGGGCGCGCGGTGCCCTAAATGGCAAGGTGGGCGCAGCTTTCACATCCACCGGCACACAGCATGGTGGTCAGGAAACCACCCTATTTTCGATCATCACCAACCTCATGCACTTCGGGATGATCATCGTCGGCTTGCCCTATAGCCATCAGGGACAAATGAGCATGGAAGAGATTGTTGGCGGCGCCCCTTACGGCGCAACGACGATCGCCGGTGGCGACGGTTCTCGCCAGCCGTCACAGATCGATCTTCAAGGCGCCTTCCATCAGGGCGAGATTGTCGCCCGCACCGCATCCGCACTCGTCGCAGCACGCGTCTAACCAACCCCCAAAACCCGTCTAACCAGACCAGCCGATCGCGATCGGTTGGCAAGGAGGTGGCATGACCTCGCTATTTTCAAAAAAGGTCGTCGCAGTCACCGGTGCAGGTTCCGGAATTGGTCGCGCCATCGCGCTCGATCTGGCCCGGCAAGGGGCGACTATGCATATCGCCGATCGCGATGCTAACGGGCTTGCCGAAACCGCCGAGCTCATCCGCGCTGAAGATGGCCGGGCGTTCGCCACCGAATTTGACGTATCGAACGAACGTCAGATGGTAGGCTGGATCGAGCAGATTCAGTCCACCTCCGACCGGCTTGACGCAGCCTTCAACAATGCCGGCATCACTGGTCCGGCAAAGCGGATCGAGGACTATCCCATCGAGGATTTCCAGCGGGTCATAGCCGTCAATCTGCAAAGCGTTTTTCTCGGAATGAAGTACCAGATCCCGCTCCTCAAGCGCAGTGGTGGTGGCTCGATCGTCAACACGGCCTCTGTCGCGGCGCTGACCGGTCCTGGTGGCATGAGTGCCTACGCCGCCTCCAAGCACGGCGTCCAGGGACTGACCCGCGTCGTCGCTATGGAAAATGCAGCGCATGGCATCCGCGTCAACGCGATTGCGCCCGGCTGGACTGAAACACCCATGGTCGCGGCGAATAGCCAACAAAACCCGGGCTTTGCGGCACTTGCTCAAAATGCCATCCCCGCCAAACGGGGCGGCAAGCCGGAGGAAATCGCGGCCGCCGCGATCTGGCTTGCCTCCGACGCCGCCTCCTATGTCACCGGACACATGCTGACCGTCGATGGCGGCATGACGATCGGTGGCTTTGAACTCTAACGCCGAACCGAGAAAAGGATCATGTCATGTCAGCCCCCCATGAAGCCCAACAGGAAGCATTGAAAGCAGTCGTGCGCCGCAACACACTCGAAGTGCAGTCCGGTGGCAATTTCGAACTCTTCGACGCGCTTTTCGCTAACGACTTTCTCGACCACACACCGCAGCCGGGCGGGACACCCGACAAGGAGGGTGCGCGCGGCCTTTACCGCGCGCTGCGCGTCGCTTTCCCGGACTTCCATGCCGAGATCCACTGGCAGGCGGTCGACGGCGATATCGTCACGACCTTCAAGACCTATCACGGCACCCATCAGGGCGTTGTCCTCGGGATCGAACCGACGGGCCGCAAGATCAAGTTCGAGACGGTTGATGCTATGCGCATCCGCAACGGTCAGATCGTCGAGCACTGGGGCGTGGCCAACCTCTACTACCTCCTGCAGCAACTCGACGCGCTGCCCTCCTCGGCCCCCAAAGTGCCGGAACACTAAGGATCACCACAATGAGAAACAGTAACATTCTAGACGGCAAGGTCGTCATCGTCACCGGCGCATCGAGCGGCATTGGCCGTGCGATCGCCATCCGGGCTGCCGAACATGGCGCCAAAGCCGTTATCGTCTCGGACGTCGTGGAAGCACCTCGCGAAGGCGGTGAACCCACTGCCTCCGATATCAGAAAACTGGGGGTTAAATCCGTTTTCGTCAAAGCAGATGTCAGCCGCAAGGCAGACAATGACGCCCTGATTGCGGCAGCAGAGGAGTTCGGTGGCGTTGATGTCATGGTGGCAAACGCAGGCATTACGCTGAAGACAGACGGAGCGGAAGTTCCGGAAGACGATTACCGCCGCCTGATGTCGGTCAACCTCGATGGCCCGTTGTTCGGTGCGCAGGCAGCTGCGCGCCAGATGAAGGCGCTCAACAAGCAGGGCAGCATTGTCCTCATGGCGAGCATGGGGGGGATCTCTGGTGCCGGCATTACCGTTGCCTATTCGACAAGCAAAGGCGGTGTGGTGCTGATGGCGAAGTCACTGGCGGACGCGCTTGGCCCAGACGGCATTCGTGTGAATGCGGTCGCACCCGGGACGATAGACACGGAACTCCTCCGCACAAGCCCAGGTATTGCCCAGGCCTCTGAAGGCTTCCGCCAACGAACGCCCCTGCGTCGTCTGGGCAAACCTTCGGAAGTAGGAGATGCTGTGGCATTTCTGGGGTCGGATCTCTCCAGTTACATATCCGGGACAGCACTCCTGGTAGACGGAGGCCTTCTCTCCGTTATCTAAATTCCATGCCCGTGCAGTCGGACCCGCGCCTCCAAAGCGCGGGTTTTTCTTTGCCTAGATCGTTCGAAATCATCGACGATAATCCGCGAAATTATCCAGCTTTTTCGTTTGATTGCGTGATGGCAATTTCTTCTCACGACGCAGCCACGGTGGCTGCGCCCCACCCCAGGAGAAAACGTCGATGTCCTATTCCGATGCAATCGCTGAGCGCGCAGAAACTCTTTCACAGTCGATCCTCGTCAACGGCGTGACCCCGCTTGCCGGCCGTGTTCTTCTTGCTGCCATCTTCCTGCTTTCCGGCATCAGCAAGATCTCGGACCCCGCCGGAACAATCGGCTACATCAATATGGTTGGCCTGCCCTTCCCGCCCCTCTCCTATGGTGCAGCGGTCGTGACGGAAATCCTCGGCAGCGTTGCCTTGATCCTCGGCTTCCAGACCCGCGTCGTCGCCCTGATCCTCGCCCTGTTCAGCATTGCCACCGCGTTGACGTTCCATAACAACCTCAACGACCTGAACCAGTTCATTCACTTCTTCAAAAACATCGCCATGGCCGGTGGCCTGCTGCAGGTCGTCGCGTTCGGCGCGGGCCGCCTCAGCCTCGACGCTCGCCGCTAACCCCGCGTAAGCCGCAAAAGAGCCCGGGCCAAAAGCCCGGGCTCTTTTGCGTTCGATTATCCAGCGGTTATGCATGCGGCACCGAGCGCTGTTGAAAGCCTCGGATCTCAACATCGGTGACACAGAGGTCAGGAACCTTCGCCAGAAAATCTCGGACATAGCTGGTCGCCATGTGCTCGTCGAAGTCTGAAGGATAGCGCCAGTCTTCAACCACCATCCAATTCTCGAGCGAATCCCTGGACTGGAATATCTCGTAACGCAAGTTTCCAGCTTCCTGTCGCGAGGGGGAGACTAGCGCCAGAAGCGCGGCGGCGAGATCCTCTGATCGACCAGGCTTTGCCTTGAAGACGGCTACATTGGTCAGTTCGGCCATATCGATAATCCTTCTCGACTTGAGAGACTTCAGGCGCCCTCGATCGCGATAATCCTCGAATTGGCAGCAGCCTGGCGCTGGGCAGCAAGCGGGCCATATTCAGGCGATGCAAACAGCTGGCGGATCGCTTTCTTGTCCGGGAACTCAATAATCAGCATGTTGGTGGCTTCCCAGCCTTCGAGCGCAAGTGGCGTGACGTCGAGAGCGATCAAGCGGCCGCCTGCTCTGGCTACGAGCGGCAATGCCTTGGAACGATAGTCTTCGATCGAATTCATATCGTGAATATCGAGGTCGACGACGAGATAAGCAGACATGGTGTTTCTCCTCTAATTTCGGTTTCGGGTGAAGCGGCCGGCGCTCCTCAGGGCAGATGGCGCCACTTGACCATGTGGTCCTTGAGATCGAGCGTTCCGCCGTCGACGGTGAAGGTGCCGTCGCCCCGGTGGTGGAGCGTTCGACGCTCCTTGCGGGTTTCGTTCACCCATAGGCGCTTGGCTTCCAGGATGAACAGGTTGTACGGCTCGACGTTGCGCCGATCGACCACCACACATTCGATGTTCGCCAGGCAGTCGGCGATAAGAGGCGCCGAGACCTCGTTCGCCTTTTCGGTGCGCAGTCCAAAACGCTGAAACTTGTCGACGCTGTCGCCCGAGCAGTTCCCCACATCGACAATCGTCTCGGCGAGATCGAGCCCAGGAACGGCGATGACGCATTCGCCCGTCGCCAGAAGTGTCTCGAAGCTATGGTCCCACGGACCAATGATGCAGCCGATCAGCGGCGGCGCGTGCTGGATCATCATATGAAAGCCCATCGTCATGACGTTCGGCTTTCCCCGATCGCTGGTCGTTACCATAACGATTGGGCCTGGCTCCAACACACGGTAGGTTTGTAGTGCGGATATCTCTTTCATCGTACTCTCCCGTGAAAAGGGCCCCACCCTTGGGCAGGGCCCGGTAGGACAGTCGCTTACCAGCCCTGCTCAACCGGCAGGACAAACAGCTCAGCGACGTCGACATGCGCCGGAGCCTGAGCGGCGAAGACGATGGTGTCGCCAATGTCCTCGCCCTGAAGGAATGTCATCTGGCTGGCCAGCTCATCCATCTGCTTGCGGTAACCCGGATCGGTGATGTGGTCGTAGAGCTCGGTGGCAACAGCGCCTGGCTGAATGCAGGTCACGCGGATGTTGTGTTTCTGGCCAACTTCCATGCGCAGTCCGTCGGAGAAGGCCGTGACCGCATGTTTCGTGGCGCAGTAGACAGAAAGACCTTTGAAGACCTTGCGGCCCGCGATCGAGGACATGTTGAAGATGTGGCCCGAATGCTGCTTGATCATCTGGGGCAGAACGGCAGCCGTCGTATTGAGCAGGCCCTTTACGTTCACGTCCACCATCCGGTGCCATTCGTCGACCTTGAACTGGTCGATGTCCGAGAGTGGCATCAGGCCCGCATTGTTGACCAGGATGTCGATCGAGCCGTAGGCTTCGACAAGCTTCCTGACGCCGGTTTCGATGGCGCTCGGATCAACGACATCCATCTCGATCACCAGAGCCTCGCCGCCCTTAGCTTCAATCCGCTTCTTCAGGTCTTCGAGTTTTTCGGTCCGGCGAGCCGCGATGCCGACTATTGCGCCGGCTTCGGCGAGCTTCACGGCGGTAGCGGCGCCAATGCCACTCGACGCGCCAGTTACCAATGCGATCTTTCCGTTGAGATTGGCCATTGTCTTCACTCCTTGTCTTTGAAGCCCACCACCGCGGTGGGCGTTTCGTTTCGACAAGGAGAAACCTAAGCGTTTCACGCGGGCCCTTCTCACGGGGCCTTGCGCGACCTGTCGCGATCTTGCTCAAATCGCAGACGGATGAAAAATCATCCTCGACGATAGTGGCTCGGCGCCAGACCTGTCTCGCGGCGGAAGACTTGGGCAAAGTGACTTGGGCTCGAATAGCCAACGGACAGGCCAATCTCGATGATGCTCGTATCCGTTTCCTGCAGGAGCTGCTGTGCCTTGGCGACGCGCTGGCGAATGAGGTAGCGGGAGGGCGAAAGGCCTGTTGCTTTCTTAAACAGTCGGCTGAAATGAAACTCGCTCATGCCCACCGCGACGGCGAGCTGCGCCAGATTGAACGGGTCAGCCAGGTGCTCTTCGAGATAAGCCATGGCGCGCCGAAGCCTAAAGCCAGGAAGAGCCGTCTGCCGATTGTCTTGCCGATCCTCCGATACGTAGTTGCGGATCAGGTGCACCGTGAGACTTTGAGCCAATCCTTGCACGAACAATTGGCTGCCTTTGCCCTCAGCGGCAAGCTCCTGATGGATCAAGGCCAGAAGATGCGAGAGCTGCTCGTCTTTCCCGCCGGAGACGTCGAGCAGCGCGGGCGGCCCATCGCCGCCAAGCACCTCTTTGGCGACACGCTCAAACAGAGGAACCGACAAATACAGGTGCATCACCTGAAAGGGCGCCGTCCCAGTCGAACGCCAGCGCATTTCATAGGGCGTCGGGGAACGGGTCAGGAAGAAGTCTCCGACTGACACAATATTGGATATCCAATCGCCGCCGAGTTCGCGCTCTTCGACATTCGCCTCGCCCGACATAACCCAGACGATCAGCGGTTCTGCAACAGCCGGGACAAGAAACGCTTCCTGCCTGTCGCGGCGGGAATAGACTTGAACGAACAGGTCCTTCCAGGCCGGGCCATCGCCACTGACAAGCGTCCTGCCCGCGATGTATTGCTCGAGGCCGAGCGGCGAGGTCCGCTCAGGTGGAGCAGCCGCTTCTTCCCGGTCTTGCGAGACCTGCAGGGTGCGGCCCTTCGATAACGCTCCTTTCGAAAGTGGACCGCGAGAGATTTCTTCCGACTCTTCCAAATTCACGACCTCCTGGCGAGTGTGCTCGCGCCAGGCTCCGTTTAATCACATCCAGGATGCCCCGTCGTCACCTCTTGATGATCCGATGTGCAAATTGCCTCTGCGGGCAAGCCAAACAAGGCCATTCCCGCGGGCATCGGCAAGGGCGCGTAAATATCAAGCCACTTCTCGCCTGGGAGGTCGGCATCGACAGTGATCGCTGCGGATGACGACCATTCCATGCGTTTGGCGTTCAGTAGACGGCCCGGTATACCAGCGGTACCCAGTCGTAATTGTCCGCATCGCAGCGAACATGCCCGATCCCCGGAAAAGCATGGTGCGCACCGGCGACCAGATAGCGCCCGTCGGCCGCCTCAGCAAAAGCCGTCGCGCGGGTTGCTGCAGCGGCGTTCTGGTCGACGTCAAATGCGACCGTGACATCCGGATGATCATATTCGGCACATCGCCAGGGGCGACATCGCCCCAAAAGCCAAAACAGTCGCGCCCAGCCCCTCCCTCACGCCGCCATGACAAGACACGATAGTTCCTTCCTTGCTTCTATGCCGTGTTAAGTCGAGGCGGAGTAGGCGCCTCGCCGATCCGGACTAGTCCCCAGGATTTTGCTCGCGCTAACAGGGCTCACCCTCTCGACATCCGCCATCTAGGCTCGGCGGCGTCGATGAACAACACAATCCGCCTGAATGCTATCGCGCAAAGAACCCTGAACAGGCAAGTCATGGAGGCGGCGGTTATGCCAGCTGCCCTGGACTTCGCCGGCCGAAGTCGCGCGCCTTCTGCTGATGCGACGCGTGCGAAGACCCTGTCTTTGTGAGTTCGAACCGTGGCAATTCAGGATGCTCTGCTCAATCATTCCAGATCTCGATGATTTCGTCGAACGGTTAGATGGGCCTCCACATTGTCGGCTCCTACCATCAGTAGATCCACAGCAGTTTGGGCCGCCCCCCCAATTGCCGTGTGGCGGAAAAAGGGGGGCGAGATTCCGCTGGCCTGCCGGTTTCTATCGGAGCAGGAGCGCACGTTGCGGCCGACCGGAATTCATCTCTTTGGTCTGCGCTCGAAACCTGCCTACACCGACAAATTCCGTCCAGCCGCCACATCTGCGACCAGATCTGCCGGCCGGAGTGGGCAGCCAAACTATGCCGCGTTCTCCTGCCCTACTCGGGGTTTGATCCCGAGAACGCGCAATGCATTGAGGATCACAGTCACGTCGATTAATTCCTGGATGATCGCTCCCTGCACGGGAGTGATGAAGCCTAGGGCGGCAGCCATCATGCCAACAATTGACATCCCGATACCAACCACCACGCTTTCCATCGCGATACGCCGGGAACGCTGGGCGATCTCGATCCCCGGCAGCAAGCGATCCAGATGATCGACCAGAAGAACGATATCGGCGGCTTCAGCCGAGGCAGCAGCGCCACGAGCCCCCATGGCCACGCCTATGTCGGCAGCTGCAAGAGCCGGCGCATCGTTGACACCATCGCCGACCATCATCACTGGCCCATTCTTACGCTCTGCGAGCACGAGAAGAACTTTCTGGTCCGGTGTCAGATCCGACCTGACCGCATCCAGCCCGAGTCCTTTGGTTATATTTTCTGCGACCGCCCGCCTGTCGCCGGTAGCCAACACGATGCGGCCAATGCCCAGCCGCCGAAGGTTTGCTATTAGCTCGGCAGTACCTGTCCGGAGAGCATCCGCCATGGTAATGTAGCCAGCAATTTTATTGTCGACGGCAAGGGCGACAACCACAGAACCAGCCATCATTATAGGGTTCATCAAAGCCGTCGTGCCGACCTGTTGATTGACGAACGCAACTCCTCCCACGGTGACCTGTCGGCCTGAAATTATTCCGGAAATTCCTTCGCCAGGACGCTCGGTAGGGTGATCGGGCGCCGGCAGCATAAAACCCTTGCAGCGTGCCGCCGTGACAATCGCCTGAGCCATAGGATGCTTTGACGCTTGTTCGAGAGCTGCGGCGAAATACAATACTTCGTCATCCGACATGCCGTTGTGTGCTTCGGTCGAAACGATCTGTGGACGGCCATCCGTCAAGGTTCCGGTTTTGTCGAGGACGAGTGTACTGCTCCTTGCCAAAGCCTCCAATGGCTTTGCGCCCTTGATAAGAACACCAAAATGCGCTGCACGTGAAAGACCGGCCGCCAGGGCGACGGGTACGGCAAGTATTAACGGGCACGGCGTGGCGACGACAAGCACCGCCACAGCGCGGATCGGGTCACCAGTGAACCACGACGCAGCAGTTGCTAGCGCTATCGTCACAGCCAGGAACAGCATGGAATAGCGGTCGGCAAGCCGTGCCATCGGCGCTTTGGATGCCTGTGCTGCCTCTACCAGCCGGACGATTCCGGCATAGGTGCTGTCGGCTGCACGATGTCGAACGCGCAGGTCAAAAGCCTCGCCCGCATTGGTTGATCCGCTCATCGCCTCTTCACCACGCCCCAGCCGCACGGGCATCGATTCCCCCGTGAGGGCTGACTTGTCGAGGCTCGCCTTCTCGCTCTCGATGTCGCCGTCCGCTGGCACGACGGCGCCCTGATGGATCAGAAGAAGGTCGCCCGGCTTAATGTTGTCGAGCTCTACATCTTCAAGAGTGCCATTTGCATGCCGCGTGGCCGTTCTCGGCACCCGGGACAGAAGTGCGCTCATTTCGCGCCTGGCACGCCCCTCGGCGAAACTTTCCAGAAATGTCCCGCTAGAATACATCACAGCGACGACCGATGCGGCGAGCGTTTCACCGAACAACAGCGCCGCTGACATCGAAAGCGCCGCCACGATATCCAGTCCGACTTCGCCTCGCCAAAGACTGCGAAGAATCTCGACGATCAGCGCAAGAAGAACTGGGACGACGCCGGTTCGCCAAGCTAGAGTGGCTGCATCGGGCCTGCCGGCCGTAAAAAATACCAGCCCACTCACGAGCCCGAGCATCGCAACCAAGAGCAATGCGGACTTCAAGCGATCATAATTCTGAAAGAACATGGCTTCCTTTCAGCGCCGCCTGGGCCGTTTGGAGTATGGTGAAGCATGCCTGTACGGCTCAATCGCCGTTCTTTATGTCGTAGTCATCGTAGCTGACCTTAAAAGCGAGGCCTGCATTTCCACACGAACAGCGGCGCGTGGAACAAGCACCAACATGCAAGACAAAGAGAGACGGACGCTTGATACTGTTGCGAAAGGTAGAATCCGAAGGTCAAGCCGGGTCTGCAGTCTGGCCGTAGGCATTTCACCCGACGATCTCATCAACGCTCTCGGGCAGTAACTGACCGCAGATTGCCGAGCGTACACTATCCCTGCCGCCGGCTGGGATATTTCTGTTGACGTGACTTTGCCGCTTGGCTCGGCCTTGTTCCACGACCATTCTCTTCTGGTGGGAAAGAACGGCTTGGCCGGGTGTCGAAGGCTGGTCAGGCCGCCATCTGTAGGCTCCAGATCATCGGGGCAATGGCGCGCTTAAGTTGGGCCGGCCGCAAACCGCCAGTACAAGGATCGTGGCTTTCGCGGCCCTCATCGCGGAGCAAGTCGCGGCACCGGCCTCCTCGGTAATCGAAGTCACCGCAAAGCTTCATTGTTTAATCTTGCGCGCGATCCAGGGCTCAAGCTTGAGGACGCCCCTGGCCAGGGCTGCTGACCATGCTGAAAGATCTCATCCGTATCGCCGGGACGCGAAACCAAAGGCATCAGTCACGATCGGTTGGCGACGCGGTCAAAACCGAGCACGACGTTTCACTCTGACGGGAGGTTTATCAGGATGGACCGGCGCGAAACAGCGAGCGGACGCGACCTTTTAACAGAGCCGCCGCCGTCAAGCTGGGAGATCGCATCCCAGCCCACCCACCTTCGACAACGGCTGTTGGCTCTTCATGCGATCGAGAGCCCTCGGGGCTGGAAGCACACCAGCGACCATGCGCCGGTCATCATCGATGATCGAACCACCATCGGATTGAAGTCAGGCCTGAGCCTTTTGTGTGGCCCTGCGTTCGCGCGCCTTGGCGGTCAGCCGCGCCTCGCGCAATTCCTCAAGGGTCGGCAGCCACCAGCCGCGCCAGCGCTCACGCTCTTCCGCCGCCCTTTTCGAGGGCCAGGTCTGCACCAGTTCCTCCAGCAGAGGCGTCCGCCATAGGCCCCAAACGTGATCCCCGGCGATGTCCGGATAAAGGTCGGCTACCTCATGGCAATCGACTAGCTCGCCGGTTATGTCTCTAATTACGACGATCCCGTAGAGCGGCGTCGCAAGCGGCCGATCTATCGGGGGCAAATCATCGGCGGCAAGCGGGATGCGCCGGCGCTTGCGCTCGGCCGCCCGGCGGCGGGACAGTCTTTCTTCGTAGGTTCCCTTGCGCGCCTCGGCCCGCTTGCGTTTTTCTTCACGCTCATTTCGCTGCGCTTCCGCCTCGATAGCCCCCCAGCGATCGACAAGATGATCATAGGAAGCGAATGGCACCCGCCAGACCTTATGCTCGCCATCCCAACGGGCAAATGGAACCTGCCGGATTTCCTCGACCAGTTTGCGTGAAAAAGGCGTCCGGATGCGAAACCCGTCCTTGTCGACGTTGAGATAAGGGCTGAGGATCGGCTCGAACGCATAAGCATCCCTGCCCTTGCCCTCTGCGTATGGATCGACGCGGGATTCTTCCCTGGCCAGCCAGCGATCGATGCGCCGGCGCGCGGTCGTGCCGGGGACGATCCAGACCTTTCGCCGGTCGCTCCAGCGGGCGCGTGGAAAAGCCTCGCGAAACCGCTGCACGGCCATACGGTCGAACGGAAATGCGACCGACACGCGCTCGCCAGCCCCTTTGTCCTCATGATCAATCTCGACATCGTCGGCCATCGCATCACCCGTCGCTACGACAGAGGGCGGCCCGCGCGCCAATGCTTCTTATGCCAATCTCCGCGACCGCCTTGCCGGGTTTTGCCTCAGTCTTCGCCTTTGTGCGCTGATCGGCGAACAGGGACCCGGCTCACATCGATACTTTCCTTGAACTGGCGTTTCCCGCAGCGCCGAATATAGCGCCTATCGGTTCCGGTATCGACGAATTCACGTTTCGTCATGACATTCTCCCTTCCAGTTGTGGTTTCGGAAGAACGCACGCCGCCCCGAAAAGATGCAGCGAATCAGCGACATGGTCGAGACTCGCGAAAAGGGCGTCAAAGCATGCCTAAGTTATGGATTTTCGATTCCGTTCGAGTCGGAACAAATTCGCTCGTGATTCGCTTGACTCGCTTTGGTTGCGTCGAGTCGGGAGTTTTAAAGATGGCCGGTCATCGTGCCCAGTGGAAGGGCTTCATCAAATTTGGCGAGGTAAGTTGCGGAGTCGGCCTCTACACGGCCGCCAGCACCTCGGAACGTATCGCGTTTCACACCATCAACCGCCGCACCGGCAATCGTGTTAACCGTGTCTTCGTCGATAGCGACACCGGCAAGGAGGTCGAGCGGGAGGATCAGACCAAGGGCTTCGAGATCGAAAGCGGCCAGTACATCATGATCGATCCGGATGAGCTGGCCGCTACCGTTCCGGACAGCGACAAGACCCTGCAGATCGAAGCCTTCATCCCCTGCTCCGACGTTGACGACGTCTATTTCGACAAACCCTACTATCTCGTTCCGACCGACCGGGTTTCGTCGGACGCCTTTACCGCGCTGCGCGATGCAATGGAGAAGTCGAAGGTCGCTGCGGTCGCGCGCACGGTCCTGTTTCGTCGCATGCGCACACTCTTGATCCGCACCCACGGCAAAGGCCTGATCGCCACCACGATGCAGTATGACTACGAAGTCCGCTCATCAGAGAAGGCGTTTGAGGAGGTGCCGAAGCTGCGGATCAAAGGTGAGATGCTGGATCTTGCCAAGCACATCATCGCTACGAAGAAAGGAACCTTCGACCCGGCCGCGTTCGACGATCGCTACGAGACGGCGGTTGCTGAGCTGGTGAAGGCGAAAATTGAAGGCAAGGCCTTGCCGAAGCGAAAGGAGGTCAAGGTCTCCAAACCGGACGACCTGCTGGCCGCCCTACGCGAAAGCGCCAAGATGCTGAAGGCCGGCGGCGAACAACTGACGCGACCCGCCGCCAATACCAACAAGGGCGTCGGGCGCAAGCCGGCGTCGCGCGCCGCGGCATCGAAAGCGCGCGGCTCGACGTCCAGACAGCGTAAAGCCGGCTGAGGAGAGGGATCATGGCGCCGCGCCCATACTGGAAAGGCTATCTGAAGCTCTCGCTCGTCACCTGCCCGGTCTCGATGTCGCCAGCAACGTCGGAGAGCGAAAAAGTCAGGTTTCACACGCTCAATAAAGAGACTGGAAATCGCGTCGTCTCGCAATTTGTTGACGCGGTCACGCGCAAACCGGTGAAGGATGAGGACGAGATAAAGGGCTATGCCCGCGGCGAGAACGACTTTGTGCTTCTCACGGACGACGAACTGGATGCCGTCGCGCTCGACACCGTCAAGACCATCGATATCGACATGTTCGTCCCTCGCAACAGCATCGAGTGGATCTATCTCGAAAAACCGCACTATCTTGTGCCCGACGGTCCCGTCGGCCATGAGGCCTTCGCCGTCATTCGCGACGCCATGGCGTCAGACAAGGTGCTCGGCATTTCGAAACTCGTCATCGGCCGGCGCGAGCGGGCGGTCGTGCTCGAACCGCGCGGCGAAGGTATCGTGCTCTGGACACTACGCTTCGGCGACGAGGTCCGGCCAGAAGAGTCCTATTTCGAGGATATCGACGATGCATCGGACCCTGATCTTATTCCCCTTGTGGAGAAATTCATCAAGCAGCACACCAAGACCTGGTCCCCGGACATGGTCTCCGACCCCGTGCAGGACGCTCTCCTCGACATTATCGCGAAAAAGAAGAGGGGGCTGAAGCCCTTGAACAAGGGCAAGGCCAAGGAAGAGACCGGCGCGGCTGGCAGCAACGTCATCGACATCATGGACGCTCTTCGCAAGAGTTTGTCGGCGAGCGGAAAAGGAAAGCGCTCATCCTGAAAACTTCACGGAAGGCACTGATGTTCGTATTCTCTCTTACGCATGATGGATCTCCATGAGAGCGAAGCGCCGATCGGCCATACCCTTGCTCGATGAATCCGGTACCACGCTCCAGTCGCGGCCGGTCCGCCGGCGCAATCCCGAGCAGCCCACTCTGCCCTTCGATCCGATGCCCGACCGCGTCGAGCCGTGCTTGGCGCTTCTCCGGCCGACGCCGCCAGAAGGACCGGAATGGCTCTACGAAGTCAAATGGGACGGGTATCGCCTCGCCATCCACATCGAACCGAAGGGTGTTAGGATCATCACGCGCGGCGGCCATGACTGGACCGATCGCTTTCCCCGGATCGCAGAAGCCGCGAAGAGGTTCGACGTCGGGACCGCCATCCTCGATGGCGAGGCCGTGGTCCTCAACAAGGAGGGCCATGCGGACTTCGGGGCGCTGCAACGCTCGCTCGGGGGCCGCGGCGGCAAGCGCGCCTCGACGGAGGCGGTCTTTGTCGCATTCGATCTCCTCTATTTTGACGGCCACGATCTGAGGAAGACGGAGCTTTCGGTTCGCCGGCATCTGCTTACGGATTTCCTCGACGGCGCAAGCGGCGCGGCGCAGCTGTCGGAAGAAGCGCACGGTGATGGCGTCGATCTGCTGGCAAATGCATGTTCGATGGGGCTCGAAGGCATTGTTGCCAAGCACCGCGAGCGGCCATACAGGTCGGGACGAAAAGGCGACTGGATCAAGGTCAAATGCGTCCAGAGTGAGAGCTTCCTGATCGTCGGCTATGAGCAGTCCGCTGCAGCGCGTAGCGGGATCGGCAGCCTTCTGCTTGCCGCCCGGCGGGGCGATAGCTGGGTGTCGGTGGGTTCTGTCGGAACCGGGTTCAAGGCGAAGGATGCCGAATACCTGCGCAAGACATTGGACAAGCTGAAGACGAAGAAACACGTCGTGCCGGTCAAGGGCAAGAATTACGTCTTCGCGCTGCCGACGCTGATCGCCGAGATCGAGTTCCGCGGCTGGACGGACGACGGAAATCTGCGCCACGCCTCCTATAAGGGCTTGCGCGAAATCCAGGACAATGCCGCGGTGTTCGATATCGCCACGCTTGGAGACCGCAGCTGACCGGCGTTACCGATCGAGGTCAGCGTGGTCGAGTTCCAAGTGGTCCAGCACGAGTTGCAGATTGCGGCGGTTGGACTTGAAATAGATATCGAAGACATCGCCGAGCACCGGCACGCTTCCTGCGACCGTGTCGAAGCCGACATTGACAAGCATCTTCACCAGCTTGTCATTCGGAACGCCGAGACGGCGCGCCTCGTTTATGATGACGAGGCTGATAGCCGCCGCTGCGAAATCGCCCACGCCTGGGATGAGGCCAAGAACCGAGTCTGCGCCCAGCGATACGCGCGTGCCGGGAATGCGGAGCGCCGTGTCCATCAACCGTACCAGGCCGCGGATGCGCCGAAGGCGGGTCAGGTGCTCGATGGGGACAGTGTGATTTTTCATGCTTCCTATGTGGTCTTGCCGCCCTGCCGTTCAAAGATCATGCCGCAGCCTTGTGCTTGCCGAGCCGCTTGATGGCCTGTTCGAGCTCGCGCTGTCCGTCGCAATAGTCTTCCCACGCAATCGTCTTCGTTAGCAACGCCGGTACGGTCCGCACGGTGAACCGCTTCGGATCGAGATCGGATTTGACCTGCGTCCAGGTCAGCGGCATCGACACGGTGGCGCCCGGACGCGCCCGTGGCGACAGGGGGCCTACCGCCGTCGCCATGCGGTCGTTGCGCAGATAGTCGAGGAAAATGCGGCCTTGCCGCAGGCTTTTCGTCATCTTGATGAGATAAAGGTCTGGATTATCGCGGGCCATCTCCTGGCAGACGTCATGGGCGAAGCCCTTCGCCTGCGCCCATGAAAGCGGCGTACGTGCGTTCACGGCCAGCGGCGTCACCACATGCAGTCCCTTGCCCCCAGTCGTCTTGCAGAAGCTGACAAGTCCCAGATCATCAAGCCGGTCCCGCATTTCACGGGCCGCCGCAACCACAGCCGCGAACGGCACATCCGGACCGGGGTCGAGGTCGAAGACCAGCCGGCCCGGCACCTCCGGTTTCCCTGGTTCGCAGTTCCATGGATGTAGCTCGATGCCGCCGATCTGGGCGACGGCGACGAGGCCTTCGACACGGTCGACTTGTAAATACGGCTTCTTGTCGCCGAACACCTTGACCAGCTCCAGCAGGTTCGACGTACCCGGCATGGCGTGGCGTTGGAAAAACTGTTCGCCGCCAATGCCGTCAGGCGCTCGGATGATCGAACACGGCCGGCCCTTGACATGTTCGATCAGCCAAGAGCCGATCGCTTCGTGATACCGGGCCAGCTCTTCTTTGGTGACGGCCTTGCCGTCGCCGGCGTCCGGCCATAACGGCTTGTCCGGATTGGAGATGAGCACGCCCATGACCTCGGCCTTCGCGCCCTTGCTGCGCGGGACATTGTTCACCGTCGGCGCGGGCTCCGGCGTTTTGGTCTTGGCGGGGGATGCCGGCTTTTCCGCCTTCACCTCATCGGCCGGCTTGTCTTCCCGCAAGCCCTTGAAGGCGGCCTGGCGGACCTGACCGTCTGCGGTCCAGCCAGCGAATTCGATCTCGGCGACCAACTCGGGTCTCACCCAGGCGACTTCCTTTTCGTTCTTCGGCGCGCCGATGCCCGTGAACGGCGACTTCGTCGTTTCCACAGCCTTCAACTTTGGCAGCAGTGTTTCGACCTTGTTGGCGCTGTAGCCTGTGCCGACACGGCCGACATAAACGAAATGCTCACCGCGATTGACGCCGGCAAGCAGCGACCGGAACTTGCCATTCGTCTTGGCGTACCCGCCGATAACCACTTCATGCCCGGCGCGGCATTTCGATTTCGCCCAGGTGTCGGTACGGCCGGACTGGTAGGGCGCATCGGCCTGCTTCGAGACGATGCCCTCGAGGGAAAGCTTGCACGCAGAACGCAGGACCGCATCGCCGCCCGTCTCGAAATGCTCGACGAAGCGAAGACGGGCATTGTCGGTCGCATCTGCCAGCAGCTCCTGCAAACGCGCCTTTCGATCGGTAAGCGGCCTCGGCCTCAAATCCTCGCCGCCGTCGAACAGGAGGTCGAACGCGAAATAGACCAGATTGCCGGTGGTGCCTTCCGACAAGGCGGCCTGAAGCGCCGCGAAATCCGGAGCGCCATTGTCGTCGAGCGCGCAGATCTCGCCGTCGATAATGCAGTCGGGCAGTTGGGAAGAAGCTTTCGCTATCTCCGGATATTTGGCCGTCCAGTCCAGCCCTTTACGGGTCTTCAGCATGACCTCGCCGTCTGCGACCCGCATTTGGATGCGGTATCCATCGAACTTGATCTCATGCAGCCAGTTCTTCCCGGCCGGCGGGCGCTCCACGGTTTCGCAGAGTTGCGGAGCAATGAAATCGGGCAGGTCAACCCCGGTTGACGTCGCCACATCCTCCCGACCCCTCTCCTTCCGTTTATCGGCTGCGCGCCCTCGCTTGCTATCCCAGACTGCGTCGGCCTCGACCTCACCGCTCGCCATCATGAATGGCTTGGGCTTGCGCCCCTTGCCGCTGGCGATCTGCTCCATGGTTCGTCCAGAAGCCACCGAGGTCATATTCTCATCCAGGATGGCAGCGCCGTTCTCTTCAACACAATGATCGTCATGATGCTTGATCAGCAGCCAATTGGTGCGCTTACCGCCATCGCGGTCGTTGCGCATCCGCACGAGCACGAAGCTGCCATTTAGGCGCTTACCCTGCAGCACGAATTTGAAATCGCCCTTCTTCAGGGCTTCCTCCGGCGACATGTTTCCTTCCGGCTCCCAATATCCCCGGTCCCACAGCATGACCGTGCCACCGCCATACTGGCCTTTCGGGATGGTGCCCTCGAAATCGCCATAGTCGAGCGGATGGTCCTCCACCTCGACCGCCAGCCGCTTGTCATGCGGATCAAGTGACGGCCCCTTCGTCACAGCCCAGGACTTGAACACGCCGTCGAGTTCGAGGCGAAGATCGTAATGAAGGCGCGTCGCGTCGTGTTTCTGGATGATGAAGCGAAGCCGATTGGCCGGCTTAACAGCGGCCGCGCCGCTCGGTTCCTTTGTCTGCTTGAAGTCCCGTTTCTTCTTGTAGGTTGAGAGCTTGTCAGCCGCCATGATCGACCTCAATCCATCCCATCAGGAAATTCCTTACACTGGAGTCGAAAACCCCCGCGCCGGATTGTTGTTCCTCCAAGGACAGGTCCCGCCTGTCCGATGGCAGGTGTTTCGTGTGAAGAATATCCTCTGCCGGCGGCGCGGTGGTTTGATGGGATCTGCCCAGTCACTCGGCGCCTTGAGGGACATAGCCGCTCTCTTTTGGGATCGGCCTGGTGGTCGCTACCGCAGGCGCTGCGTTGGCGGCGGCGCCGGTGATTTGCTTTCTAGCGGTAAATGTCGAGCGTGCGATTGCGGTGGTTCGGATGGGTGCTGTAGACGAAGATGCGATTGAGGTCGCGGTCCGTCAGCATGCGCAGGAACCGCGCTTCGATAATGTTGTTAGCATGCACCCGCTTTGTCAGGCAGCCGACCATCTGGATGCGGGCGCTCGGGATGTCCAAGTAGAAATTCTGTGGCAGCGTGTACTGCGTGAGGATGCTGATCAGGGCGCCGCTTTTCGAAAGCTTGATGATCTCGCAGCGACGAGAGCTCAGTTGCGTCATGCCCTTCTCAGTGTATTCGATGCGCGCATCGTTCCGCGTGTCCTCCATTGGGAAGTTGGTTTCCCGATCGTACATGAAGGACTCTTGCTTGTTCAGGAAGTGCTGATACATCACCGGCGCCGCGCCTCTCATCAAAATGCCTTTCCGTATCCCCTTTTGAAACAGACTAGCGGCAGAGATTTAACAGAGGGTTTGGACGACCGATCCAATGAGCCGTCAACCCGTCGGCTTCCAAACGTCGCGCGGTAACCTTGCTCACCGCTGTCGACCGCTGAATTGGCAAGAAAGCTGTTCGCCTTCGCCAAGCCAGCCTACATTCGTTTCGCATGCGACGGCGAGACTCTTGGGGAGATCGGCTAGCCCCGATTATCCCCGCGGACCCGGGCCGAGTTCCATCGATATTCCCCGGAATGGAGCTGATTGGCGCGTCCTCGGTCGCCGCTTCCCGACGGGGGCGATCCTGGCTTGAAAAACCGGCCTTGGGGCGAGAGGTCAGAAGTTGCCGGGATCGCGAAACGGAAGCGCGACCGATATTATTCGACGAAAAGTCGCCGTATCGCGTGATCTCCAAAGGGCCCATGAAAGCCCCGCAAAGGCAATGGTTACAGCCGCGCCTACCAGTCGATACGTCCTTCGCCTCGGACGAATTGCCACTATGCCCATGTTCTCAACACGCGTCTGCAAGCGACGCACCTGCTTTCTAAGTCGATTGATTTCCTTAGCAGTGTTTCTCTGCTGTGCCGGAATGCCCACGAAATCTTTAGTGGGATCGACGATCGCCTTCGGAATAGGCAGCCCGATATCGGCCATGTTTGATCCTCCTGCATATTTGTAGGTAAACAGTACCTTGGGAGTTTTGTTCCAACCGACCGGCCCCTCGCTAAGGGCAGACGCGTGACCCGCCCGGATACAGGTCAAGATTGTCAGCCACAAAAGGGCGTTGACTGGGACTGCGTATTGGTTGAGGTTGACTTCTTAACACGCAAAAGATGCTGACCCGTGACACACGTGTTGAGCGGACCTGACGACCGGCCCAGGGTCCTGAAAGGGTGCACGATATGATTCTGGTTGCGAAGATTATAATGGCTGCGGCAGCGCTGCTGGTGGAGCAAAGCCAGACGCCGAGCATCATTGTCGAACGCAAACCATGTCTCGGCGAGTGCCCCGTTTACCGTTTCCAGGTGAGCGCCAGCGGGGGTATGTTCGAGGGCCGGCGCTTTACAAGCGTTCATGGCGAACAGCCTTTCTCGATCACGCCAAAGGAATGGTCCACCTTTCAGTCGGCACTCGCACCGCATCGGCCACAAGGAACGGAGACCATTACCGTGGGGCATGCGCGGTGCAGACAGTTTGCCACGGATCATGCTTCAGTCTCGGTGACGTGGATCGAGGTCGGACGTTCTGACCAGCTTGTCTTCAATTTCGGCTGCAGGGATCCGCGGAACGATGCTTTGGCGCGGACGCTTGCGGATGCGCCCGATTTGCTTCAGGTGGGGAAACTGATCGAGGATCGCCGTCTTGAGGATGGAGCCTGGGATCGTCCAGCAAAGTGAGGCTCTGAGGGCGACTTACGACCAGGGCCTTAGAGTTAATCGCTGGGACGCTTGTGGGTTGAAAAGCAAGAGCCGTCGCCTTCCGCCTCCTTAGCGCACTGGGGGTACTTGGGAGCATTTCGGGGCTGAGGTGTGCTTCATCTGATCCCTCCGGCTTACCGCTTCCGGATGATGCACCCGTGCGCCATCCGAAGGTCCAGGAACGCCGGGAACTTTCGGCATGGTCGGAGGGCCAGGTCTGGGGCAGCCCGGAGCGCCCCAGGATCATGAAGGCGCAGATCGACTGGATCCCGCTGTCCGTCGGCTCGATCTGTGCGACGCAGGGGAAGTCCCTTGCGGTCATGCAAGTCGGGTGGTTCTCAGTCCTTCGATGCCATCAATACCCTCCGGCTGCCCGGCCGCTGGATGCGCATGATCACGATCCCCAAACGTCAGTCGCCAAGGCCTATCAGGAGTACGACGGAAATGGGCGTATGAAGCCATCGTCCCACTACGACCGCGTTGTCGACCTCTGCGAGGAGCTGATGAAATTCACGCTGCTGACGCGTCGGCCTATCTCGTCGACCGATACAGCGAGCGCAAGGAAGACGCGGAGAAGCCGGAACAGCGCGTCAAACTCAAGTCGATCTGATCATCAAAGGGTATTCGATAATATTCGAATACCCTCTGACACGGAAATGAGGTCCGCGATGCCGTGAGACGTTGGAACTTAAGCAAGCGTCGACCTGAAAGCGCCACCGTCGAGCAGAATATTCTGGCCGACAATATAGCCTGCGTACTGGCTGCAAAGAAATGCCGCGGCAGCGCCGAACTCCTCAATCGTGCCGAAGCGCCCGGTCGGATTCTCCGCATGCGCCTCCTGCCGCGCCTGGTCGATTGAGATGCCCTTCACTTCTGCCCGTCGCTGGAGAAGCACGGCTACACGATCAGTCTCATGTGACCCCGGTAGGAGGTTGTTGATCGTTACGCCATGTTTCGCGACTTGCCTTGCCGTCCCTGCCACAAAACCGGTCAGTCCGCTGCGGGATGCGTTGGACAGGCCCAACTCCGGGATCGGTGACTTTACCGAGGCGGAGGTGATGTTGACGACGCGCCCCCAGCTCCTATCGATCATACCGGGCAGAACCGCTTTCATCAGCAAGATCGGGGTCAGCATGTTAGCGTTCAGTGCGTTCAACCATTCATTCGTCTCCCAATCAGTCCATAACCCAGGCGGCGGTCCCCCTGCGTTGGTGACGAGGATGTCGGCTTTCGGTTCCGCTTCGAGAAGCTCTTGCCGACCTTCTACGGTCGTCACGTCTGCTACCACGGCATAGACTTCGGCACTTGTCAGCTCGCGAAGCTCCCTCGCGGTGGCCTCCAGCGCGTCCCGGTTACGACCGTTCAGGGTAACGATCACGCCCGCCTCTGCGAGCTTCTGCGCCACGCCTCTGCCCAGCCCTTTCGAGCTCGCGCAGACGATCGCGCGCTTGCCACTCATTCCCAAATCCATCGTGGTTCCGTCCTTCTATTGGATCGCATCTTTTGCGATGTGCTCAACCGCATGGATCAGGCCATCGACCTCTCCCGCCGTATTGAAATAACTGACCGAGGCTCGAGCTATTTCCTGCAGTCCGCGCGCCGTCATGTCGAAGGGCGTGTAGGGTACGCCGTTCGCCCCGATTGAGATACTCTTCTCTGCTAGTCTGCGTCTCACAACCGATGCCGAAATTCCCTCCACCGTGAAAGAAACAAGGCCCGACTGTTTCTCCCCGAGATCGCGCACCTCAACCGCCGGAATACGTTTCAACCCGTCCCGAAGCCGGGTTGCCAGTCGGGCTATGCGGGCTTGGATCGCCTCGACACCCAACTCCGAAGCCAGCGCGAGTGCTTCGCCGAGCCCCAGGAGCAGTGATATAGGCGCTTCGGACGTTTCGAATAGACGAGCATCTTTCCTCAGCTCGACTTTTCCATTCACGAGAGGGCCGGAGCTCACGTCAACGAAACTGGGATCGAGCTTCTCAAGAAAATTGGAGCGAACGTAGACGAGAGCCGTTCCGCGCGGCCCTCTAACGTATTTCCTGCCGGCCGCCTTGAGCACATCGCAACCTATCCTCGACACATCGATAGGAAGCTGACCAAGTGCCTGCCCGGCATCCACGAAGTATGGGATGCGAGCCGCGTTGGCGACCCGCCCGATGGCTTCGGCGTCGTTTATCAATCCCCCGTTGGCGGGAAGCCATGTTAGCGAGATCATGCGCACCTTGTCGTCGATCATTGCGGAAAGAGCGTTCGGATCGACACTGCCGTCTTCCGCGCAGGGAATGGTCTCGATACTTGCCCCGGCATGGCTTGCCGCACGCTGCATCGATGCGACATTACCGCCCCATTCCTGTCGCCCAATGAGAATGCGCTCGCCCGACCTCAGCTGTGGCAACGCGGCAAATACGCTCCCCCAAAGGGCAGACCCCGATCCACCGAAGGCAACCTCGCCTTCGTCGGCGCCGATGAACTTGGCAGCATTGGTACGAAGTATCGCAAACTCGTCCGCAACCAGTGCGGCAGCTTCCATCGGACCTCGCGTCGATTCCAGCATCAAGTGTCCGACAATCGCTTCGGTGACCCGCCTCGGTGGGAGCGAAGCTCCGGCGTGATTGAAGTGACTTCGCTGGGCGCAGCCGGGTGTGTCGTTGCGCAGGCCGTCGATTTTTGCGTCGGTCAGCACCTAGTCTGCTCCAGTTCAACAACCGCATCGATCTCGACGGCTGCCCCCGAGGGAAGCGAACTGACACCAATGGCGGCCCTCGTGTGCTGCCCGGCTTCGCCGAACACCGCAACCATCAGGTCGGAGGCACCGTTTGCAACCTTCGAGTGATCCTTGAACTCGCTCGTTGCCGCGACGAATACGCCAATCTTCACGATGCGGCGGACAGACGAAAGCGAGCCGTCTGTATTGGAAGCGATCTGTCCGAGAAGATTAAGGGCTGCGATGCGCGCCGCTTGCACCCCCTGCTCGTGAGATATGTCCGCACCCAGGGTGCCTGCAATGATCTCACCGGCCGGCGCCTTGCTGATCTGACCGGAAATGAACAACAGGTTGCTCGTGTGGACCACCGAAATGTAATTCGCAGCCGGAGACGTCGGCGCGAGAAGTTCCAGGCCAAGAGTAACCAGTTGGTCACGGATGGAAATCGTCATCGTTTTCTCCTTTTCTTTCTCGCTTAATGAAAGAAATCCGAGGAGCCCGCCAATTCAAAGCTTTGCGCCCTGCGATCGAATTCGTTAATGTCAGCCGTCATTGATCCGCGAGGCATCGGCATTGCGCAGTTCCCCGTTCCTCCCACCCCTTTCCGCGGCCAGGGTCTTCCAGGTGGTAGCAAACCGAGGGAGCTTTCGATTGGCCGGCGAGGAACTGCTCATTACGCAAAGCGCGGTGAGCCACCACATCAAGCAGCTCGAGAGTGCTCTCGGTACTCCACTCTTTCGTCGCAAGAGTAAAAGCATTGAGCTGACCGAGGCGGGCACAATGTTTCTTGCCACCGTCGACGAGGCCTTCACTGTGCTGTCGGAGGGCACCGCGAGGGTGCGCTCGCGATCCGGGCAGACCAGCTTGCGTGTGAGCCTGCTTCCCTCTTTCGCCGCCAACTGGCTGGTCAACAGACTTGGCAGTTTCCTCAAGAGCTACCCGGCGATCGAACTCGAATTGGATCCGACCCTGCGCATTGTCGATGTCGGGCGAGGCGAAGCGGATATCGCGATCCGATTTGGCGATTTTGGCGGGAGCAAACAGTCCTGCGTGCACCTCGCAAACGAAGATTTGTCTCCGGTGTTGAGCCCGGCGCTATACGGAGACGGATCCCAGTTTCAATCCGCGCTAGACCTGCTCAACCAAGAGATATTACAGGCCAAGAGCGGCCTCGAGTGGCAGCTGTGGTCGGAGGCAGCCGGATTTCCGCTTGAGAGGGCCAAACAGACCCGGCTGACTGACTACAACATTGTATTGCAAGCTGCTCTTGATGGTCAGGGTGTCGCCATGGGGCGAGGCCTTCTTGTTCGGGAGCATATTCGGGCGGGGCGCCTGGTTAGGCCCTTGTCGGCTTCGTTGAGCTCACAGAAAGCTGCATACTGGGCAGCCTTCGACCCGCTCTCGAAGAAACTCGAAGCGATAGAGGCGTTTGTCGCCTGGTTGAAAAATGAGATGACCCTATCGGCGCAGAGAACGTCCGGCCCCATTTTTTGATCGATGCAATCGTCGTCGCAATGGTAAGATTTACCGGCGGATACCTCTGGACGCGCGCCACCAAGTATTTCTGCACAAGCTAGAACCTCAACACCGAGGAAGTAGCACTTGTTCCCCATAGAGTGGCAGACCCGGCTCTACCCCAGTGAGGCACCTTCCAGTCGATACATTGTGCGATCAGATCGTGAGGCTTTCGGTCTCTCCTCACTTTTCCTTTGGCGTGGAAAATGAAATCCGTCTAATTGGGGCTGCAACGACCGCTCGGCCGCTCCCGCCCCAAAAAACATTCTCGCCGAAGGCATGGAAACGCAACCCGGGCAATACAGGCGGAGTACAAGGGGAGACAGCGCCCCGCCCACTTGTCCGCCGACCCCTGTCGAATTAGGCTCCATTCTGGGAGCGACCATCGAGTGGATACTTATGTCGTCATTGTCGGAGCCGGGCCGGCCGGCCTTGCGGTCGGCGCCTGCCTAAGACGGGCGGGGCTGGATTTCGTCATCCTCGAAATGGCGCATGAGATCGCCCCCGCCTGGCGACGCCACTACGGGCGGCTGCACCTTCATACGGTGAAGGCGTTCTCCGCGCTGCCGCACATGCCATTCCCCAAGGACTATCCGCGCTATGTGCCGCGCGAGAAGATGGTCGCCTATCTCGACGCTTATGCCGAGCGCTTCGAGCTACGACCGCGCTTCGGCGAGACGGTCAAGTCCATCCGCCGCAAGGACGGCGGCTACCTGGTCGAGACCGGAACGGAGACATTCTGCGCAGGCCACGTCGTGGTCGCCAGCGGCAACAATGCGGAGCCCTTCGTTCCCAGCCTGCCCGAAATCGAGGCCTTCAAGGGCAGGCGGCTGCACAGCGCTGACTACACTGAAGCCGCGCCCTTCGCCGGCCAGTCGGTTCTGGTTGTCGGTATGGGTAACACCGGCGCTGAGATTGCGCTCGACCTTGCCGAGTGCAGCGCCCGCCCGACGCTGTCGGTACGAAACGGCATCCACATCGTGCCGCGCCAGCTGTTCGGCGTGCCGATCCAGATCATCGCCATCGCAACCCAACCGCTGCCGCGAGCTGTGAACGACCGGTTGTTCCCCACCATCCTCGACCTCGCGCTAGGTAAGCTCGAAAAATACGGCATCGCCAGGCCGAAGCAGGGCATTCTTGAGCAGATCAACGCCGGACGCATCCCGGTCATCGATGTCGGCACGGTGAGAGCGATCAAATCCGGCGACATCAAAGTGGCATCAGACATCAAGCGTTTCACCGAGCGCGGTGCCACTTTCGTTTCCGGCAGGCATGCGGAGTTCGACAGCGTCATCCTCGCGACCGGCTACCGGCCGAGTTTCGAGAAGTTCCTGCCGGCGGCATTGCGGCCCGGCAAGAGCGGCGTCACTCGCCAAGCCGCCGCGCTCGACCTTTATCTCGTCGGTTTCCACAATCCGGTCACCGGCCTGCTCAGGGAGATCGGTCGAGAGGCGGCCGCGGTGAGCGCGGATATCGAGCGGCGGAGCAGCACAAAGTGATTGCGTCAAAGTTTCAGCGATGGGTGCTTCGTCCGCGCGCGCCCCAAACATGGAGCATAGGGGTGGTCGCTACCCGGACGCCGATCAGCGTGTCATCGCCGCCGACCTACAATAAGGTTCTCGTAATGGGAAAATCCAAGGCTAGGCTAGGCTCGGCATCGCCATGCAACGCGAGCGCGTCGCAATAACGACCGTGATTGAGCCTCCGCTCACTGCGGAGGCTCAATCAATTGCATACCGCAAGATCCAAGCCCCGGCGAACAGTTGGTCCGAAAAACTATCCTCGAGAAAGGGTGTCCGTCGCGCCGGGCGGCTCACGCCGACGTTTCCCAAGGATTGATTACGCAGGCATCTGTGTCTTCGAAATCCTTGAAGTTGCGCGTGACAAGGACAAGATCGTGGACGATCGCGGTCGCGGCGATCAACCCGTCAGTATCACCGCGGGGGCGGATTGCCGCGATGCGGCCCCATTCGACCGCGATTTGGTCTGTTATAGGCAAAATGCGGTCGCCATGGTCGTGGCGCAGCTTGCGCAGCCATTCGGTGAGGTGTGCTGCAGTCTTCGGATCCGACCTCTGTTTCAGGGCAATTCCGCGCATGATTTGGCCGAGGGTGAGCGCGCTCAGGTGGATGCTGAGCGGATCGACAGAGCGCAGCCAAGACACCGCCTGCGACGTGCCACGTCGCGCCTCTGACACAATGTTTGTGTCAACCAGGTAAATCAGAAGGCCACATCTCGGCTTGGCGTCTTGATGCGTACATTCACCGCATCAGCGAGTTGGTCGTCCCAAGCGGGACCGCCAAGCAGGTCATCGACCAACGTCGGCCGGCCAGCCCGTAGGGCGTCGTAGTCATGAGCGGACAGTACAACGGCGCCGCGCTCCCCCGCAGCGTGACAATCTGCGGTCCCTCGTGGCGGGCCTTCTGCACCACCTTCGAGAATTGGTTCTTGGCGTCCTGCAGTTGCCATTCCATAGCTCCACTCCATGTTGGCTAGACTGTCTAGCTATCCTATCGCTCGCGATTTAACGGGGAAAAGCGCGATCGATAGACCTCTGCCCGCAACGCCACGCGAGCTCACTCGCAGGACTTGCATGGGACACCGAACTTGCTGAGCAAATTTGGCCAGATCTTCCTTTTGTCGGAAATGAATGGTGCACATTACGCAATCATTTTGGCCCGGAACGTGAACAGCGCAGCAACTAGGGTGAGTCAACCCAGGCCCTTCGCACCTGGGTCGCCGGCGTCGCTCGGGGCAGGCAACGCGAGCCCGAGCCTTGCTCTTGCCTGACCGAAGACGGCTCGCGCAGTTCATCCTCCATCCGGGCTAATGGCGGGACGGTCAAACGCATGATAGATTAATATTAGTTATTGCGCATATAAATTTGCTTGTTGGAGGCGACATAACTCGCATTCCTTCAATGGACGTTTATGGCTTGCCTACGCTGTCGGTGGGGAATTTTTCCGGCTGACTTTCCTCTCGTCGACCTTTCCGACATTCGCGGGAAGCCACCGCAACCTGACGGGATCGCTCGGACCGCCGCGCGGCAGGCATGTGGGGGACTGCGCGGCTGCGACCGGCAACTATGCCGGATCGATTTCGCATCGGGTATGAGAGGGAGGGGACATGCTGAAGAACATGATGCTGCTGTTTATCTCGCTCACGGTGGCGCTCGGGGCCGGGGAAGCAATGCTGCGTATGTTTACGCCGTTTCCGATCGGCACACGGACGCACAAGAGCATCGACGAGAAATATGGCTATCGCCTCGATCCGGCACTCGGCGACGTAGACAAGGCCGGCTTCCGGGATCCACCTGGAGCAGGTCATGACTTTCAGGTCGCGGCGATCGGCGATTCGATGACCTATGGCAACAACGTTGATAGCGCGCATTCTTGGCCGGCGGCTTTCGAGGCAATGACGGGGCAACGCACCTACAACTTCGGTGTTGGGAGCTACGGTATCTACACTTATCACGCCATCGTGCACGATGCTTTGGCCGCGGGCGCGAAAGGAAACATTGTCGCCGTATTCCCTGCCAACGACTTCGCAGTCGTCTTTTCCGCCTGTGATATCAAGAATGCCCGTTCCGACTTCTGGCTCTCAGAGCAGAGGCGGCTTCATCTGCAGGCCCTGTTCGGTGACGCGGGAGGTTATTGGCAGTGTGCCGAGCAATCCGCGAGCCTCAAGACGAAGCTTGTCGAGAATGTCGCGATCCTGAGTGTCTATCACCATGAGATCGGGGAACGACTAAAGACTCTTTACGCCCGACTGTTCAAACCGGGCGATGATGAAACATCCGAATACTACACATTTCCGGACGGATGCCCTTCCGTCCTGAAGCGCTATGTCGACGACCACGGCCGCATGGCGGATCTGGCGTCACCCGAAACCGCAGCAATGTTCAGCGACTTCCAGCGGTTTGCGGCCGATTGGGCACAGCAGCGGCCGGGGCGGGTGGGCATTCTGCTCATTCCATCGAAAGAGCGCGTAATCTTCGAATGCCTGCGTCGCCATGACCGGCTGGCGTCAGCTGCGCCGGAATTTGTCCTCAGCGTTGAACGTCAGGTTGCGCTTGAAGACAAGATTCGCGAGACCGCAAAGGAGCTCGGTTTGCCGTATCGAAGCGCGCTTGCCGCAACCGCCGATGCCCTGCAGGATGCGATCGTTGCCGGGCAGCGCCTTTATCCTGAAAGAGACGGCCATCCGTTTGAAGCCGGTTACAGCGCGTTCGCACGGACAGCATCATTGCTTTGGGATGAGATGACGGTGAGGGCCGCCCAGCCTGGCGACTAGTCGGCGTTGATGAAGCAACGTGAAATCGCTGATCGCAGCGAGCGTATGCATCCAGTCAGGCTCGGTCGTACGTAAAGGACGTCAGCAAGGTGGTTACGAAATTGCTCGCCCGTTCCTTGACGAGCACCTCGGTCCATTCATTGGTCCCTCGAAGCCTTAGATCGGTGTAGATGCTGTCGACGGCGGCCTCTTCGATGCGTTTGATGTGCGCCTTGAAATTTGCCTCGCCGCCGGCATGGTACATGTCCCGTATAACCATGCGCAGGATTTCTTGGATTGCGATTTGCCACGACGTGTTGATCGCCTGGAGTTCATTCGCATCCGGTGCCATCGGCGTTCCCTTTCGTATTGAGTGTCCCGAGCATGACATCGCCATGCTGTCGGGTAACGGCGCAACGGAAAAATTATCCTTGTCTTGCCTTGCGATTGGCATAGCGCCTGTCGCGGTTGGCCTTTCGCACCGCCTCATCTTCGATCACCCGCGCTATACGCGCGTTTTCGGCGATCGCCCGCGCTTCGGTTTCGGCGACCGCTGCCGCCTCAACGGCTGCCTGCCGCTCTGTCGCCTCGGTCTCGATACGCTTTTGTTCCTCAAGCTTCAGACGCTCGCGTTCAACGCGCCGCTCTTCACGAGCGGTGGAAAGGGCTTCGCGCTCGGCCTGCCTTGCCATCCTCCCTGGTTCTGCTGCAGTCCTTGCCGCTCGGTAGGCGTTCAAGAGAGCAGTTTTGGCGTCTGCCGATGCGGCTCGGCGGTCGGAGATGTCGTTTTTTCCGGCGTTCTTCATTCGTATCCCAATAGTAAGTGCGTCAGAGATCAGCGTGTGTTGGCGCGTTTGGCGATGAGATTGCGTGTCGCCGACAAGCGGTCGGCCAACTCCTTTGCAAGGCGGTCCTCTCGGAGCCGGAGAGTCTTGGCATCCCGGGCCTGAGCAACGGATTCCACCTCTTCCATTGCGTTGTTTTTGGAGAAGAACTGCGTCTGGACTTTCATGAAGGCGATCTCCGCCTGCTGACGGGATTTGCTATGTGCTTCTATCATTGGAACCTCAACTAGTTCGGCGTGGCGAACAAAAAAGGCCAGGCGAAACGCCCGGCCTTGTTGAAACTGCTTCCGGCAATGCCAGTACATCCGTGGTCAAAGGGAAGCAAATCTCAATTTTAGGCAGACTGCAGATTGGTAGCAGACATCTTGCCCGACTTATTGTCGCGCTCGAGCTCGAAGCCGATCTTTTGACCTTCGACGAGTTCGCGCATTCCAGCGCGCTCGACGGCGGAGATGTGCACGAACGCGTCTGCGCCACCGTTATCAGGCTGGATGAAGCCGAAGCCCTTGGTGGAGTTGAACCATTTTACTGTGCCTGTGGTCATGATGAACCCTTTCAAAGCATAGAGTGAGGGACCGCTCAGCCTATGCTAAGCAGGTGGAAACCGACTGTTTTTGAAAGGGAAGTTCGCTTAAAGCGCGGTGCCAATCGCGCGGTAGACAAAGCTCGGCAAGCAAAAGATCGATGCCGCATCTATAAGGGACTTGGATTGCCGCGTCAACGATTAGTTTTCCAAGACGCAGCATTCCCCCTTTGGTTGTACTCATCCAATTGTGTCGCAGGAGCGAAGGCGCGCCTCCCTCGGCCCTGTCGGCGGCTCGTCCCCATCGCACGGATGACCGCATCGCATAGCAGATGGTTGAACGGGCTTGACCAGCACATCCGATACTCCCGCCCTTCCCGCCGCCTGGACTACTTCCTCACGGCCATAGGCCATTACTATGATGAGACACGGCGTGTCGGTCATCCCAAGCGAGCGGGGCGCCATTGCAGTCTCTCTTCCATCCATTTTCGGCATCTGCCAGTCGAGAAGAACAACATCGTAACGTGTTTGCGGAGGCGTGTTCCGAATGGCGACGATTGCGTCCGTTCCGGACGGTGCGGCGGGAGTGTCGAAAGACATCGCTGTCAACATCGCTCTCGTGCGCTAGCGGATCATACGTGGACTGACGGCACTCAGCATTCTCAGGATGTCGTCCTCGAACTTCCGGCACAGGTCTTCATATTCTTTCAGCCGTGCTGGGGCGGGACCCGCCTGCTCGCGCAGTTCGTCACGGGTCACAGCGGCTTTACCGTAAGCTTCGAGCAGATCGGTTATCGCAACGAAGTTTGCGTCGGCAATTTGTTTCCGATGTCGTGGCAAGCGCATCATCATCCGGGCTCTACCGACCTTTTGGAAGTCCATGTTACACCCCCTAACGGCAAGGCTAAACGCAGTCTCCTCGAACACGACTTCATTAGCAAGTTGCTACTTTGCCTGCCCCACGCATATCAGTACCCGGCGGGCGCCATCACCGCGCAGAGCAGGTCCGCGATGCCTCGACGGACCGGCCGCCAGAGCGACGACCGCTCGCCCTCGATGGTCCAGCCGACGAAGCAACAGAAATCGTTTGGTTGCATTCTGCGAGTGAATGCGCTCTCAATTGCGTCGTCTGTCGAAATCGAAGGCGCAGACGGAAGGCAACACTCAGACGAAGGCTCTGGATCGTACCCGTTTCGATCTGGAGCCTTTTCACATTAATATCACAATCCCCCTGACGACGATCACCGCGGCTCGAGGCCAAGCCGGCATCGCGGGGATCCAGTCAAGCAATTGCGGATAGTTCCCTCCGGCAGGGCAGTTCGATCGAGCCGCAACACACCTGCGATCAGCGCGAGGCCTCTCCTTTCCTCCCTAAAGAGCTCGCCTCACCCAGCAAACCCTTCACATCCCGTCGTCAAACTCCGCTGCTTGCCCTTGAGCCAGGAACTGCGCAAGTGCCGACATCAATGTCTCAGCGCTGTAGCGGTCAAGCTGAACCTCGATCGTCGTACCAGCCGAAGTTGATAGTTCGAAAACCCCCAGGAGCGGGTCAATGGACGCGATAGAAAAAGAACCCAGAAATTCGCCCTGGACCGTTGTGCTGCCAAGCCCCATGGATGCCTCCTGCATGGTACGAAAGACATCACTAAAATAGTCGCTTTTGATCGATCCGCAAAGCCGGCGCCGGGTTCGCGATGCTTAGGGGGGTAGATTGAACGAGTGCAATCACTCAGCGTCAGGAGATCATGGAGACGCCGATGAAGACGAACGCGGCTCCAGGCCAAGCCGGCAGGGACCCCAGCCAGTCAAGGCGTCGGTCCCAGGCGGCGATTTTGCTCGATGGGAAGGTTTCGACCCTGGTTGAGGTTGCGTACGAGGCCCCCAGCTAGTGTTCTTCTGGTCAGCCGGAACAGCCCTGCGATCAGCACCGTCGCCCCCAAAGTATCCATCGTCTATTACCCTCTAAATAGCTCGCGTCACAACCTCCGTCGCGACGGACACCAACAAGGCGGCCAGCGCGACGGCCGTTCCAATTCGCGCGATCTTCATCCGGCGCCCGCGAGCACCATTCCAGTCATAGCCCATGTGTTCCTCAGCCGGCTTCATGCCGTTCGTGAATGGTGGCTGGCGTTCCTAACAAAGAGGTAGATCCCGATGATGGCCCCTCCGGGCCTACGTTCGATGTTGGCCTCGTCTTCGGCCAAGCCGGAGGTCCAACATCACACGGACCAGCCATCTCCTGACATCTGATGTCGCCACGAATTCATCGATGTTTTCGATGGCGTATTCGAGTGTTTTTTCGGTGAGCGCGGTTGCCGCACGCTGTGAGGCGGTCAAGCTCCGCGCCCATGCCGTCAGCTCTGGCAGCAGATCCACGACCATGCCAACGCCTCCCGATGGCGGTAAATGGTCGAGCGGGCGGCGAGCATCTTTAAGTCGGCGTTCCAGTTCCCAGGCGTCTCGTACGCCACTCATGAACAAACGGAGCGCCTCGCGAGCCAGCCATTCGCTTTCTTCACTTTGTCGGGGGATATTCCGTGCGTTCACGACCTTATCAAAGACCGTGGAAATGACGGTGAGCCCCTCGGGAAGAATGTATCCGGATTGCAGTCGATCAAACATAACCTCCTCCATTTAAGGCGAAAGTGATGATGGTCCATCAGTCGCTGGAGCCCGTTTCATGGTCCGGCGATCAGACAAAATATGGTCTTCAAAACGGGCTATGACTAGCCCTTAACAGCTCCAGCGTCGACTTCGGCCGGCGATTTTTATCTCATTTTTTCATCTCACTAAAGGAAAACTCGATGAACAGAACGACGTTCCTCGCCTATGCGAGGCGCGCGCCTTTTGGCGGCCGGCTCATGCATCCCAGGTCGGCGCCATGAGTGTCATAGTATCGACCCCAATCGGCCGGTAAGGTAATCGACGACCGGTGGCTCGCCGACAGCTCGCGACCGTCTTTCACGAGACCGGCGGCACGATGCAGCGGGTGATCGAGAAGCTCAATTACTCGGCCGCGCGCCTGGCCCAGGTCTGGCCGTCAAGACAAGGCGACGACTAGCCGGCAAGTGGTTCATTGGCGCATGAACCAGCTTGTCGACCGCGTCGGCCATCTTGAGGCCTCCGCGATAACGATTGGGGAGGAGGTCTCCGAGATGAAGCTGGTGACCGATGACGTGAGGCGATGGAAGCTGAGGCATCGGTGGCTTGGAGTCACCGGAATTGCGGCCAGGGCGCTTGGGATAAGTCAGGCCGAGGCGATACGGCGGATCATCTTCGGGATCACGGGGCAAGGTAGGTAAGCAGAAAGAAGAACCCCACCTCCGACGGCACGACGATGGGGCTCTCTACGTTTGATCCGGAGGGATCCGGGATCATCAGCAATGAACAAACCAACAGGTCCCGGATAGGTTCCTGCCGCCGTTGAATAAAGATGGCTCCGTAAGGTCGCGCAGGCTGCGCTAGTGGATGGTCTGGGGCCATGTCACGTCCACGAACCGACCAATGGACCGAAGGTAGGCGATGATCTCGGACCTCAGAGCTGCGCGGTCGCCATACCTCTCGCCGATCCGACTAAGTTCCTCCTTGGCTTCTTCCTGCTCATCGACATCGCCAAGCACATACATATCGTGTCCCACGGCGTTGATATCGCAACCCGCCGCGATCACTTCGGCCACAAAACTTGGGATCTCATTTGCGTTCATTTCGCGCTTGCTCTCAATCATGACATCCTCGCTTTGAAACGAGAAACTACTGTGAAGTCGAGCGGTTCCCACAGGGACAAAAACGCTCACCGGAATTCGGAGCAAACGGAAGAATGGCCCCGATGGGGTGTCGGGGCCAGTTGGTATCGTTGGCGCTTCTACGCGGGGAATGGGAGTACCTCATGAAGCGCTGTGATCCCGGAAAGGATCATTGCCTATCCTCTAACTGCCGCGTGTGAAAGTGGTTCCCAGTTGGAAAAGAGACGGCCCCGTCCGGGGAGAGCGGGGCCTCGGCACGGAGGTGCCATTGGCTCCATGCTGGGCTATTAGATGGAGCCTAGCCTAGATCCCGCGGGGGATGGTGGATCGTAGGCAAAGCTAGAAACGCGTACATTTAACAGAGGTTCCAGCACCGAAGAAAAAAAAGGGGCCCCGAAAGCCGATAACCGGACCCTAGGAGGTACGTGCCAAAATCCTGGTGTAAGAGAGCCAGGACGACCTTCAAACCTACGACGTCAGGATTGGTTCCGGCTCGATCTGAAAGCCGAGAGGGGGAGAAAAAATGGCCGCAAACGGCGACGACAGCGCCAAAGCGAAAGGATCCGGTCTAAAGTACCAGAGTCCTTGGCCTTGGTGCGCACGGTTTTCAGTGTCGGTCCATTCGCGGAGATCGGTCCACACAGCGTAGGCGGAGAGGACGGTGTGTGTGAACGGTCATCAGGGAAATCATGAGGTTGCGATATGCTGCAGGCAGCAGGATCTGCCAGGCGGCCCCGTAATCAACCTCAAGCGCCCCGACCTCTTCGTATCCTCAGCAATGTTCTCGAAAGCCATGCCATTGGAACATGACCGAGCTGCTATAAGAATGCTCAGACACACTCTGCCACGGCGTAGCCGCCGGTAGGGCTGGATGAAAAGTGCCAGTTACGCCACTATGAAATCGTAGCGGCCGAATTTTCCGTCGCTCGTCGTTTTGATGTCGAGCAACAGGTCTGCATTGAATATGCGGTCACCCTTATTGTCCGGCTCACCGGCAAAATACAGCTGCGTCGTCAGCACGTTCCCGCCGGGCCTTTGGACTTTCACGTGGTAATGCCGGGTGCGACCAGGATAGAGCCCAGGCACGATCGTCTCAAACCACCATTTGCCTTCAGCGTCCGTGAATTGATGTCCGCGGAGTTTGTATCCGCTGTTGTCATAGGTGCCGGTCTCATCGGCATGCCATAACTCGATCAACGCTTTTTCTACCGGCTGGCAGTCCTTGGTTAGCACGTAGCCAACAAGTGTCATTCTTTCACCGCCCGGTGAATCGCTGGCGAAGTCCTTTTTTTCAGGGCTCTCCGGTGTGAAATACGGGCCTTCGGTCTGTGCCGGCGTCAGATCCTGGTCATCACCGCAATTGGCCGTAAGCGGCAACTCCACGGAAGCGCCGGCTGCATGGCCGAGTCTCGGCAGCACAATCGGCGTGGCGACGAAGCTGATAAGGAAATGTCGCCGGGTCGGCATGGCGCTATATCTCCAAACACGGAAGCCAAGATCGTTGCGGGTCCGTTGGGCAGAACTAGGGCGGATATTACCAGATTTCGCGACCAACAAATTCATCAGGCGAGTGCCGCTGCTCAAGCGTCGCCGGTCTTGCATCCCAGCATCTGGAGTTTGACTTGGAGCAGTAGCAATGCCGTTCCACTGACGCCGTCTGCTTTCTAGCGGAAGCAAGCTTCGTCGCCTTTTTCTCGGCGAAGCTGAAGCATCCTGTCTTCATTCTGGGTTACGGGCAGCGAGTTGCTCGACGCCATGGCAGCTGCGCGCCGTGAGGGCGCGATGGTCATGATCCATTGCGAAAATGCAGCTATTGGGTGACTGGCGTCCCGCTGATGGTCGTCCATGTTTTCAGCGGAAATTCGATCAATATCATCCCAGCCGCCCGACGCCGCGGCGTGACCTAAATCGACCCTCGTTAAGTTGGAGCTTCGCCTTCGTCGACCGCGGCGTGGATAAAAGAAAGCTCGTTTCGCTGCCCATAATGCAGGGCACGAGACGGATTTTGCGCAGCACAGCGTCAAAGTTGGCCAGGCTAGAGGCGCTGAGTTCTACCAGCAGATCCCACCGGCCGTTCGTTGTGTGAAATCTGCGAGATTTCAGGAAAGCCGCCACGCGATTGATCTATCGGTTCTGCTGTCCTTAGAAAGGTGATGGTGGATAGCTCAATGCTCAGAGCCGCCGGCTCATGACCGATCGGTTGCAGGTTCATGTCCTGTGGGCCCACCATCCAACTTCGCCTTTATGTTATAAGAGGCTCCGCGCTTCTCGCCTTCCAAAATGACGGATCAGCCGCCTAGAAGCCCCGGCGCTGTGACCGCTGACTTCGGGTTTGGAAGGTACCTAGGAACGCAGCGCGGGCAGTCTCAGGGATAGCCTGGCTCGACTTGCTCCAGCTTTCGACGAACCATCATCGCCAATTTGTAACTAATCGTTTCAGCCAATCTATTGGCGCAGATTCGATACAAACTCCTGCTCATCGAGAAACAATCCATACACAAGCAACGCGTCAACTGAACACGGTAATAGAAACGGATTTCGTGAGGACTGAGGTCCCGCCGCAAAAGCGCGATTCCATCCTCGGCTGCACGCTCCAAGTTCGACAACTGGTCACCACTGGAAAGGGTTCCAAATGAAAATTATGCATAGCATCGCGATCGCTGCCGCGGCGGTTTCAATCAGTTTCGCGCTGGGCAGCGTCGCCCAGGCGCAGGAACTCAAACGGACTGGTCTGGTTCAAAGCGATATCAGCGTGCCGGGCAAGGAAGCGCTTCAGGTCCGGGTAGATTTCCCGCCAAACGCTGAATCTATCAATCATAAACATCCCGGCGAAGAAATTGCATACGTGCTCAAAGGTACGCTTGAGTACACGCTCGAGGGTAAGAAGCCGGTGACGCTGAAGGCCGGTGAAGCCCTCTTCATTCCGGCGGGTGTTGCGCACATCGCCAAGAATGTTGGCGATGGCGAGGCGTCGGAGCTTGCGACTTACATCGTCGCGAAGGACACGCCGCTTGCTGCCCCTGTGAAATGAGTTCGCTGCGATAGGGAGCGATCACTCATGAAACATGTCAAATACCCTCACCAGGTCACTGTCTAGCGAGGTTTGCTTTCGGGGGCTGGCGCAATTGCCATGTCACCCCCCGCCGTTGTGCCGATGCTCGCCAACGGCTCTGCAGTAGGGTCCATGTGATCGACCAGTAGCTCCGTTGGAGATGAAATCAGGCCGTCGCGCCGAGATCGCGCAATCCGAATTGGACTATCTTCGGAACCACATCATCGCCACCAGGTGGCCAGCGGGCGCGCGTTTTCGCGCGGCTCTTCGTCAAGCTGGACCGTCGCTCGGCCAACCCGCCTGGCCGCTTCTGAGACCAGCGTCATGGACGAGGAGACGAAGCGGCACTGGAAGATGATGAGGCTGCTGGCCGGAACCGAGTGGTCCGGCCGCGCTCGGTATGCGGCCGCCATGGTCTTCTACCAGCGCGGCCTGCGGCGCTACAAGATCGGCGTTGATTGGCTGGCCTTGCTGGAAGATTGCGGCGATCCGGACTGCCGGAACAGTTGGTCGTGAGGCGAAATAGCGCCTGAGCAGCGCTCCCTTGGGCTTTCGTCCGTACTTTCCACGCACGCCTAAAACGCGCCTCTTCGCCCGTACCGACCGATACTGGACGGAATGGGGAGGGAAGTCTACGGTTCGTTCAGGGGCCATGTGTACGTGGTGATCTATGCGCAATAGGGAACGTGGAACTCGGCGAATATGGCCGCCAAGTGCTGCGGCGGCCGCCTGGCGCTGGATTACAGGTGAGGTGCTGAATTTCACAAGGTGCTCGAAGGTTCACCCAACGAAGACAAACCAGGCGAAGATGTCGGCATGTATTTCGTATGCATCGTGTTGGCAGAGGGAGAGCTGTCATTCCGGGGCCGGGAGACGTTTGATCGTAGCCCTGCCCTCATCAGAGCTGCGTCAATTTAGCGTTTCGAGGACCTGGCGATGCAAGGCTTCGTTGGCGGCCGCGAGGCACAGATTGCCGGAAGTCAGCGTGAGCGGCCGACCCTGCCAGTCCGTGATACAGCCGCCCGCACCCGTCACTACCGGGACAAGGGCGCAATAGTCGTAGGGATCGAGCCCTCCGTCGATGCTGATGTCGATGCTACCGTCCGCGACTCGGCCATAGGCCATGCAGCTCCCACCATAGACACACCACCGCGTAGATAGGCGCAGGCGTTCAACGCCATCCTTCTCGTTTTGCTGGAACGGCTCCGGATTGCCGTTGGCCATGAACGCCTCCGAAAGGAGAGCAGTCGATGCGGTCCGGATGGCAACACCGTTGAGGGTCGTCGCGCGCCCTGACAATCCCAACCAGCGGTCGCCGGTGACAGGATTGTCGATCAGTCCAAGGACCGGCGTCCCGCCATGCGTCAATGAAATCAATGTGCCATAGACAGCGAGTCCGCCGACGAAAGCCTTGGTGCCGTCAATAGGATCGATGACCCAGACGAACTCCTCGCCCAAACCCTCGGCGCCAAACTCCTCCCCGAGCACCCCATGGCGAGGGAAGCGGTCTGCGATGCGTTCGCGCAGCGACTGCTCGACCGCGCGATCCGTTTCCGTCACCGGGCTCGAATCCGATTTCGCAACGGGGCGGCGCGGGCCGGCCGCAGCAGTGCGCAGGATCTGCCGCGCAACATCGGCGATCTCGCTGGCGAAACTGGAAAAAAGCTGAAGCGGCTGGTCAAGCATGGGCGGGTACCCTCCTCAATGTGTTTTTTGCCTCTACGGCCGGTCGCATGTGGCGGGAAAGTCGGGCCTCGATCGCCCGCACCAGGCGCGAGAGCATCCAGGCGACGCAGAGATAGACGAGCGCAGCGGAGATAAAGACTTCGTAGGGAGCATAAGTCCGGGCGACGATCGTATTTGCCGTGCCCGTGAGCTCCATGATCGTGATTGTGCTGGCGAGCGAGGTCGCCTTCATCATGCTGATCATTTCGTTGCCATAGGCCGGCATGCCGATGCGCAACGCCTGGGGAAGAATAACGAGCCGGTAGATGAGCGAGGGGCGCATGCCCAAGGCGACGGCCGCCTCCTTCTGACCGGCCGGGATTGCGAGAATGGCGCCGCGCAACATGTTCGCGGTGTAGGCTGCGGTATGGAGCGCGAGCGTCAGCAGTGCGCAGAACCAGGCTTCACGAAGGACCGGCCAGAAGATGCTGCTGCGAACAATCTGAAACTGCGAAAATCCGTAATAAACCAGGAAAACCTGCACCAGCAGAGGCGTTCCACGGAAGAAGGTGATGTAGCCCATCACCGGGAGCCGGAAAATCGGGCGGCCATTGGCTGCGACGATGCCAAGCGGCAAGGCGAGCAGGGCTCCGCAAACAAGGGTCATAAGGAGCAATTGCACCGTGGCCAGCGCACCGTAAAGCAGCGCCGGAACGCTCTCCAAAATCAAGGACCAGTTCATGCTGGGGACCTCCTCTCGCCGCGCATCAACCGTCCTTCGAACATGGAGTAATCGCGGCGCGACCGTCTCTGGCTTTTTGGGCTGGTGAGGGTGGTTGCCCCCGATAGGATGGAAAAACGGGCTCTCGATTGGAACCGGGCCCAAACATCGGATGGAGGCAACCATGAACCAATATATTGGGCTTGATGTTTCATTGAAAGATACCGCAATTTCGATCCGCGAAGATGGCAAGCGGATCTGGCGGGGGAAATGTCCTTCGGATCCCAAGCTTTTGGCGCAAATGATCCGCAAGCATGCCCCGTACGCCAGGCGCGTTGTATTCGAGACGGGGCCGTTGTCGACGTGGTTCTTTCA